>CAZSHJ010000005.1:0-54023 GCA_964606745.1 uncultured Thermoplasmatales archaeon
ATCCCATCCAATAAAGTAAATTAAGGGCAACTTAATTTACTTTACGGACAACGCCAGAACATATGAAAATTTTATATCTCGGAAAATATGGGCTTATGGCAATATCTGTTGCCATCACATCTTTTGGTGGTGGATATTTATTTTATCTTGGTACCACAGAAGCAATAAGTGGAGGCATAATATTGTTGACTACATATGTTCTGCTACAGGCATATTATTTCAAAATTATGGATACAAGAGAACACATAAAAACAACCCTTAATATGTTGGTAGACTATCGAACAGAGGCAATGAAGACAAAGGAAATGGTAGATGCAATACCTTCATTTATAACATCAGAACAAAATAAATTCGCAGAATATTGCATCAGTCAAATAGAAAAAGCATTAAAAACAATCCAAGGATAATCCTGTAACATTTTCGGGTGACAAATACTTAAAAATCATCAACTTTTTCAGAATCGATTTCAACAATAAAACTTTTAAATAGCAGTCACATACATACTTCGCATGGTTTTAGAGGTGTAATGTGCATTATACTAGATTTGAGAAAGCGAGAATAATCGGCGCAAGGGCACTGCAGATAGCGATGGGTGCACCCTTACTTATAAAAAAGCCAAAGGATATCAGCAATCCTGTTGAACTTGCGTTACTTGAACTCGAGAAGGAAGTCATACCGATGACCGTAAAAAGAGAGGGAAAGATTATAAAAGGCCCTGTTGTATAGGGGGGAGATTACATGGAAGAAGAAAAAATGCTTGTATCTGAAGAAATGTACATTTCCTGTGGTACCGAAATAGGGACTCAGCAGAAAACAGCCCACATGGGACCGTTCATAGCCAAAGTAAGGAATGATGGATTATACATCATAGATTTAACAGAGAGCGACCGCCGCATAAAAGCTGCGGGCAAACTCCTCGCAAAATATGACCCAAAAAAAGTTCTTGCCGTGGCAGTACGTCAGTACGCACAGAAGCCCATATCAAAACTTGCCGAGGCGACGGGCATAATTGCCAAGCCAGGAAGATTCCTGCCGGGTACCCTTACAAATCCGCACTGCGATACATTCTCGGAACCGGATATTATACTCTTGACAGATCCCATAGGAGATTCTCAGGCCCTGAAGGAGGCGGTAAACGTCGGAATACCTGTGGTCGCCCTATGCGATACTAACAACGAGATAAAGTATGTTGATTGGATTATACCTGTCAATAATAAAGGGCGAAAATCCCTTGCCCTCACCTACTGGCTGCTGGCAAGAGAGACTCTAAAGAACAGGGGAGATATAAAGAACTATGAAGAATTTGAGATGAGGGTGGAGGATTTCGAGGCTGAGTTGTAAAAACCTTTTAGTCGATTGTAAAAGGCAGGTGTTGCCCTGTAAAAGTTATAAATGCCTCAGCATTCTATTTTAGCGATGACTGAAAAAACAAAAATTGTGCTGGTCGTAGACGATGAAGAAACAATGCAGGATTTGATAAGGAGAAACATTTCCAGATTGAATATGCCGATAAAGATTTATGGCGTTCTGAGTGGAGAGGAGGGGGTTAATAAATACGAAGAGCTTATGAGGAAAGGCAGAACTCCGGATCTTGTGATAATGGATTTAAACCTGACACAGTGGGGTCCGGGAGAGATAGACGGCGTCGAGGCAACCAAGAGGATACTGAGGAGAGACAAAAATGCCAATATATATGGTTACACTGCATGGTTCGCGACCAAATGGGCAAAGAATCTGAAAGACGCCGGTGCGAAAAAGGTGATAGAGAGGACAACCCTGCCATCGGAATTCAGGAAGACAGTAGAGGATATCTTGAAGTAGTAATAATACTAAGTCCATTCTTGCACTGCCTGCCGAATATGGCGTGTTGGATAATTCCCTTTTCAACGAATATTGCAGGAATATATAGCGTATATTTCTATTGGCAGTATTTAGTAATAACTAGAAGAAATCTATTTATTCAACACAGCAGCCGAATAAATAAATTTTTAAGGGGGATATAGATTAGCTTGTAAGGTATCATGGTCATAAAGTGCCCGATATGCGGCGAGGAGAACCCAGATGACGCTACTAAATGCAAAGCATGCGGTGCTCCACTGGAGGTCTTGCCCGAAAAAAAAGCCAAATCCGGGAAAGTTTTAATTGCCATTTTTATTTTTGCCATTCTTGTCATCATTGCCATTGTTGCGGCACCGATAATCTATAAAAGTGTGCCGACAAACAATCATAAAGAAGACTCGGACGGAGATGACATTCCAGATTCATGGGAATTGTTGCACAACCTGAATCCAGATGATTCCTCTGACCGCAATGAAGACCCCGATAGCGACGGATCGAGTAATTATAATGAATGGCGGCGTGATACAGACCCCCAGAATGCAGATACCGACAGCGACGGCGTTCCCGACGGGCCTGACCTTATCCCAAAATGCGATGCAGGGATAGAAGTGACGATAGACAAACTGCGAATAAAAGATACAGTAGATTTATATAGCATTAGTAATCCGGGAGAAATATTTTCTAAAGTTTATGTCGATGATGAATTGGTAGGGGATATACCCACCGAGCCGGCGGAGCTTGAGATAGACAAGGTTTATGATGCAAACTGGAGTATCCGGTACAACGTGTCCGATGACCGTTCTTTGTATAAAGTGAGGATTGAGTTGTACGATAAGGATTTGATAGGGGAAGAAAGGATTGACATAAACGGAGACAGTCCTTCCAAGGATGCAGCAGGATATTACCTTGAAATAAACTATTATCTGGGCAAGGACGATGTCGGCAGATTTCAGACGGGCACTTCGGACGGAAGCAGCGATGGGAACGGCGGTCTTCAGGATGACAAGGATGCAATGGTAGAATACACGATAACCACAGTAGACATGTCAGCAACATAATATTAATACTACAGGCACGAGAATCGGGTAATACAACCCGCTTCCAATTATTTAAGTATTGATTCCGGTTTTAATCATATGCTAATCAAAAATTTCGATGAACTGCTTTCGCATTCCCCGGAAGAGTTGCTCAATGCCAGGAGAGACGCACTTGAAATACTGATGGAAACAATGGAAAAAATTGATGCATACAGGGTCACAAAATCCTCTCTGTCAATGAAGGACGTTATTCTTTCAGTCGCAGGGGAGGAAATCGATTTATCACGATTTGAAAATATCTATGTGGTGGGCTTCGGTAAAGCCAGTATAGGAATGGCAAAGGCCGTGGGGGAATTTTTACCGGTAAAGGAAGGTATTGTAATATCATCCGGAGGAGGGGGGGGAGCGGAGGTGGCGGCGGAAGAGAAGGCGGGAGGAGAGGAATATCCCGAAAGCATCGGGGTTCTATACGGCTCCCATCCGCTCCCGACAGAGGAAAATGTAAGGGCGACCGAGGAGATACTGAAAATCGTGGAAAAAGCGAGAGAGAATGACATTATAATCATACTGATATCCGGCGGCGGCTCCTCCCTCCTCTGCATGCCGAGAGTATCTATGGAAAGTATCAGAGAGGTTACCGAGAGGTTGTTAAGAGCAGGTTGTACGATAAAGGAACTGAATACCGTCAGGAAGCATGTCTCGTACATTAAAGGGGGGCAATTCGCCCGCATGAGCAGGGCTGTAATGGTATCCCTGATAATATCCGATGTCATGGACAATCCCGTTGAGTTTATTGCTTCCGGTCCGACGTCCCCTGACAGTACGACATATGAAGATGCAAGAGACATACTTTTGAAATACGACTTATGGGGCTGCATCGGAGAGGTAGAGGATGTTATAAAAGAGGGCATTGAGGGAAAAATAGAGGATACACCAGAAGAACTTGATAACGTCCGCAATATCATCATTGCCGGCAACGTAACGGCATGCGACGAGGCGGGCAAAGCTGCATCCAGAAAGGGCTATTATTCAAAGGTCGTGGGCGCCTCGGTTTCCGGTGAGGCAAGAGATGCGGGGGCCGATATCGCAAGATATGCAAAGATTCTTCCCAGAGGAAAGGCGGCACTGATTTTCGGGGGTGAAACCACCGTGACCGTTGAAGGAAACGGCATGGGAGGGCGGAATCAGGAAATTGTTCTGGGGGCAATAAAGGAGATTGAAAACGAGCGAATTGTGATTTTATCCTGTGGGACTGATGGAATAGACGGAAACAGCGATGCAGCCGGGGCAGTAGGCGACGGCATGAGCCTCAGGAGGGCAAGAGAATTGGGAATGGATGCAGATGATTACCTGCGCAACAATGACTCTTACCAATTCTTTAAAAAATTGGGAGATTTGATTATTACGGGACAGACAGGAACAAACGTCATGGACATCCAGATAGTGATTAAGTACTGATCAATGGTTAATCAATCTACATGTATGATTTTACATGTATGTTTCCCGTACCTCCCCACCAATCTTCTGGACTGAAGCAACACTTCAGAAATAAAACCCGTGCCATACCAAAAATATCAGAAGGGCACTAAGAAATCAATGAAGATTACAATCTTGCAATATCCTTCCTCTTCCACCCCTATAGGTGTCATGTATATTCATGAGTGAGAATGCCATTACCACAAATTTTTTAATACTACAGCCGCTACATTATACCTGATTATCATGAGAAGAAAAATAATTATTGGATTCTCGGTATTTTGTCTTTTGACAAGCAGCTTTGCACTGCTAACTTCAAACGGCACTGACACGAACGAGAAAGATGATATCTACAAGCATATTGAGGGAAATTCACCGGCAAATAACGGCGGTTATGTTGTCCAATGGAGCCGCGAGTATGGCAAAATAGACTGGTGGTCGGCCCGTTACGAGGGCCCTCAGCCGGTCGGCGATGCGGACAACGACGGGAAGAACGAACTGCTCATCGGAGGGCGTGACCCGTTCATGCGCGTCATGAAGTGGGACGAGGATAAACAGACATACTACGAACAACAGAAAATCATAGACCCTGCATTCGGCATCGGCTACAGTGTCGGATTTCTCGTCGGTGATAAATATATGGATATTCCGGAACCCTTCGGCTCCGCCACGGGCTTCAGCATTGCCGATATAGACAATGACGGACAGAATGAAATCGGGGTTGCATGGGGTCGCCACTTTTCTGCCTTCAAATGGGACGGCTCGCATTACAAGCTGATGGGCAGGTACATTGTATCAGACAACAAGGACAAATGGGATTCAACTCTCGATTGTATAGTTGGCGATTGCGATAATGATGGAAAGAATGAAATTGTTGTTACCGGCGGATACGGCAGTTCAAATATCCCCGAAGTGCTGGTGTTAAGCTGGGACGGAAAAGAATTCATCAAAAAAAGCGAATGGAGCGTATCCGGATATTCTCACAGTGACATCTACTTCCCGTGGATTGCCGACGTTGACAATGACGGGGAAAACGAATTGATTGTCGGGCCCGGAAATTCGCTTGTTGTGCTGAACTGGGACGGAGAGAAATTTATTTCAACAATATTAAAGACATACAACCGGCACACGCAGGTATTTGGGTGTGTGGCGAAGGATAGTAACGGTGATGATATTCCTGACATACACGTGACATTCGGCTCCCCCGACCTCGAAATATGGGAATGGAATGGTACTGCCTATGAGGAGAAATACAGCCGTACCTGGACGGGCGAAGATGCGACCATAGAGGGAATAGACGTCGGAGATGTGGATAAGGACGGCATTCCCGAAGTATGCGTGGGTACAAACTATATCCATATACTGCAGTGGAACGGCACAAACTATGAAGAAGAACATACGATTACAGACACATTTGGGTGCCTTGCTATTACCTGCGTGGGGGATTTTGACAATGATGGACTGGATGAAATCAATGCCGGCTCGGTCTGGAGAGATGGTGACAAACCGTACATGGAATGGATTTTCAAATTTGAGGAGGGCACAGGGTGAAAAAATGAATGGGATAAAATTTGCCGGAATAGGAATAGTTTCACTTCTATTGCTCAGTGCTATTGGAACTGGAGAAGTGAATCTTGGAAAGATGGATGCGGAAAATGCATTTTATGGTGCTACCGCCGAGAGTGTGGACATTTCGCTGGATTTTTCACATCCCTTAACCAGTGACAATGGACAGTATGTAAATGTGGAAATCAACGGGGCAGAATCCACAATTTCGGGCAATGGAATACCTTCCCTGCCAGTATGCTCAAAGGTTCTCACGTTTCCGTTCGGAACGAAAATCGAGGGCATAGACGTTAAGATAGGCGATGTGCAAACAATGTACCTCGACAAGAAAATAACTCCGGCTCCTGAACCATTGCCTTTGAACACGGAAAATTTAAAGGCAGAAGTAAAGGAAGGAACGGTGTACAAAAGTATTGAGACTTATCCTTCAAACTGGGCCACGTACAATATAGGGGCTGGTATTGAAAACGGAGAGCATGTGGTATTCCTTTCAATACATGCATTTCCGGCACGTTACGCCCCGTCAACAAACGAACTTGAGTACGTGGATGAGATTAACATTGAAGTAAAACACACTCCCCCGGAAGAGTCCATGCTTACGAATGATGTTTACGATCTGTTAATCGTTGCCCCGTCCGATTTCGGCAATGTCCTTCAGCCGCTTGTCGAGCACAAAAATTTCTATGGAATGAGAACAATTATGGTAACACTGGATGAAATTTACAACAGCAATTATTTTGCTGTGCAGGGCAGGGATGATGCGGAGAAGGTGAAATACTTTATCAAGAACAGCATTGAAGAATGGGGAATAGATTATGTTCTGCTTGTCGGCGACATAGAAAAGATGCCGTGCAGGGAAGTATGGAGTTTCTGGGGCGGTGGACAAATGTATTCCGACCAGTATTACGCAGACATATACCATGCCAACGCAAGCTTTTGCAGCTGGGATTCAAACGAAAACAACAAATTTGGTGAAACCGATTCAGACGGAAGTGAAAACGATCTTGTAGATTTGTATTCCGATGTCCATGTCGGCAGGTGGTCATGCAATAATGTGGAGGAGGTTAATACCGTGTCCAATAAAACAATAACCTATGAAGATAAGACATATGGACAGGAGTGGTTCAACAATTTGATATTGATGGGTGGCGACACATTCCCAGTATGGAATGATATAGCAGAAGGCGAGACGGTTAATAAATACGTTGAAGATGCAACACCCGAATTCAACCATATCAAAATACAGACATCACTGCGCAATTTCCTCCCGAATAAAATAAACAATGCCGTGACAGATGGTGCCGGCTTTATATCATACTCGGGGCATGGGTTCCAATACGGATTCGGGACATATCCAAAAAACAGCCGCTGGATGATTGCTTACTATACGCCCTACCTGCTGAATCTTAAAAACGGGGATAAACTGCCGATTATTTTCTTTGATGCATGCCTTACAGCCAAGCTCGATTATCATATGCTGGGGAATCCCGACGTGCCGTGCTTTGCATGGTGCATGGTAAAGAAGCCTGACGGAGGTGCCATTGCGACCATTGGGGCAACGGAAACAGCAACAACCACCGTAGACGAGAGTGGTCCCCACGGACAGGCCGGATATATGAATCTTCACTTCTTCATGGCATACGAACCGGGCATATATATCTCCGATATGCTGGTAAAGGCTCAGAACGACTATCTGAATGATGTGACAAAAGACGAAGCCAACGACAGATTCTATATCATGACGATAGAACAATTCATCCTGCTCGGTGACCCCAGCCTGAAAGTGGGCGGGTACGAATACCCACAGATATAACTGCAATGTGAAAAATAAAAGATGGTAAGGATTCTCTAAAACACTATGTTTGTCAAAAAGGATTTATATGCTGCTCCATATTTGGGGTGATGACCATGGATTGGGGAATGGAAAATAGATTGTCAAGAATAATCAAGCAGGATGGGCATACTGTCATGCTTGCTGTTGACCACGGCTACTTTATGGGGCCTACTACGGGCCTGGAACAGATTGATAAAATGGTCAATCCCCTTTTGCCGTATGCCGACACGCTTATGCTAACCCGTGGTGCCCTTAGAAATTATATAGAACCAAGTGTAGACATTCCAATAGTTTTGCGTGTCTCCGGCGGGACGAGCATCATAGGAAAAGAACTGTTGCATGAGGGAATTATCGCCTCAATGGAGGATGCAATTCGTCTTAATGTTGCAGGCGTGGCATTTTCCATAATGGTGGGTACCGATTTCGAAAGAGACACTCTTCTGGGATTAACGCAGGTTATAGATGAAGCGGAAAGATACGGCATTCCAGTCGTGGCTGTCACCGCCGTTGGAAGGGAAATGGTAAAAGATGTCCGATACCTCAGCCTTGCCTCGCGAATGGCGGCCGAACTTGGAGCTCACATTGTCAAAACATATTACTGCGAAAACTTCGAAAAGGTTGTCGACACATGTCCCGTGCCGATTGTCATAGCAGGCGGGAAGAAGCAGCCCGAAAAAGATGCACTTCAGATGGCATACAATGCTTTGCAGGCAGGAGCCGTAGGAGTTGATATGGGGAGAAACATCTTCCAGTCTTCAAGCCCTGTTGCAATGATAAAGGCGGTCAATACCGTTGTGCATGAAAATGCGATGCCGGATGAGGCATATCAACTCTTCAGGAACGAAAGTGGGCAGTAATAAAATTTCCTGCCCACTGAGAAGTCAACTGCCACAAATAGGTTGTTGTAATAACAAGAAAGGTTGTAATAAAATTGTTTTTTCATATGCCCATCCTAACAATCTTTAAAAATTTGATATGGTTACAGACGCAATGAAAGTTGCAACATATTATAACAATAACGATGTTCGCATCGAAGAGATGCTTATCCCGGAGATTGGGCCAAAAGAACTGCTGGTTAAGATGAAAGCATGCGGTATATGCGGCAGCGATGTTATGGAGTGGTACCGTCTCAAGACGGCCCCTCGCGTTCTGGGGCATGAGATGACCGGAGATATCGTAAAAGTAGGGGAGGAAGTGAGAGATTACCAGAAAGGAGAAAGGGTTTTCGTTTCGCACCATGTCCCGTGTAATGAATGTAGATATTGCCTCAACGACCAGCATACCCTATGCGATACACTGCATTCGACAAACTTCTATCCGGGCGGCTTTTCCGAATATATACGGGTGCCGCAGATAAACGTGGAGAATGGAACTTTCAAACTTCCGGATGAAATTTCATACGAAGAAGGCACATTAATAGAGCCGCTTGCATGCGTGGTAAGGGGACTCCGGATAGCCCGATTGAAAAAAGGACAGACAGTATTAATTATCGGCAGTGGGATAGCAGGGCTACTTCATGTAAAGCTTGCAAGAGCAATGGGAGCAAAGCTCGTCATTGCCACCGATATAAACGACTACCGGCTTGAAAAGGCAAAGGAGTCCAGGGCGGATTTAGCTTTACATGCCAGCGACAATATTTCCGATGAAATAAAGAGAATAAATGACGGTTATCTGCCCGACCTCGTGGTGACATGCACGGGCGCCCCTCCGGCAGTGAATCAGGCGGTTCATATGGTGGGACGTGGAGGTACAATACTGTTCTTTGCCCCGACAGAACCGAGGCTGGATATCCCATTTCCGCTGTTTGAACTGTGGAATAACGGCATAACGATGGTTTCGACCTATGCCGGTGCCCCAAAAGACATTGCCGAAGCCATAGAACTCCTGCGGTCTGGGAAATTGGACGTAATGAATATGATAACACACCGCCTTCCCCTTGACGAGATACAGAAGGGCTTCTATCTTGCGGCAGATGCCAAGGATTCCATCAAAGTGGTCATCGAACCGTGAAAAATCAATGGTAAGGATTAAGTATAAGACCTTCATACAATAACAATGAAACCCCTTGAAATGATTCATAACAGCATAGGAAAGCGAGTTATAGTGAAGCTAAGAGGACACAGGGAATACCGGGGCACACTCGAAGGATACGACCACCCTCACCTCAATCTCATACTGAAGAATGCCGAAGAATTCATTGGGGAAGAGGAAAAGAGGAAACTCGATAAAGTTATCGTAAGGGGCGACAATATAATATATATATCACCGTGATAAAATGACTAAAGGAACACCATCCAAATCAGGAGGAGGAAAGACCCATATTGCCTGCAGGAGATGCGGCAAAAGGTCATTCAATGTAAGAACGAAAGTATGTGCCTCCTGCGGATTCGGGAAAACAAAAAAGATTAGGAGTTATGCTTGGGGAAAATGAGGGAAAGGTGCGGCGTGGTGGCAGCTGCAGCAAAAATTGATGTGGCCACCCATATATATTTTTCTCTCAATGCATTACAGCACAGGGGGCAGGAGGCGGCGGGCATGGCCGTTTATGATGGTAATGAAATAAAGTGCTACAAAGGGCTCGGGCTTGTAAATGATGCATTTAAGGACAAGGATATATCTCATATTGAAGGAAAAAGAGGGATAGGACATACTTATTATTCCGTAAAGATATCTTCGCCCCATAATGCACAGCCAACGGTTGTCCACACCTCCAGCGGGGATATAGCACTTGCCCATAACGGGATAATCACAAACTCCGAGGAGTTGAAAGAAAAACTGATGAAAGAAGGGCATAATTTTTCAATGGGAAGCGAGGAAGAATCCATAGCTTTCCTTCTATCGGACTACCTAAAAGACAGTAAAAGCTTCGAGAAAGCGGTCAAAAGCTTAATGAAAGAGCTGGAAGGCTCGTATTCATTGACAATAATGTTCAACAACCGCGTCTTCGGGCTGAGAGACCCTTTTGGCATAAAACCACTCTGTTTGGGAAGATTTAACGAAGGCCATGTCATAGCATCCGAAACGGTGGCTCTTGACTCGCTCGGGGCGGAACTGATAAGAGATGTAAAGCCCGGTGAACTGATAGAGTTGACAGAAGACGGCTACACATCACACCAGCTTATGAGGGAGAAACACAAAGCCTACTGTTTCTTTGAATATGTCTACTTTTCCAGAGCGGATTCGATAATAGATAAGAGAGATGTTTACCTAACAAGAAAAAAGATAGGGGAGCAGCTTGCAAAAGAACACCCGGCAGACGCAGACATAGTGGTTCCCGTCCCCGATTCGGGAAGAGCACATGCATACGGATATTCAGAGGGGTCAGGCATAGAAATGACAGAGGGTCTAATGAAAAACAGGTATATAGGCAGAACTTTCATAATGCCAACCCAGGATTTAAGGCAGAAATATATTCTACTGAAAACAAATCCCATAAAGAGTATTGTAAATGGAAAGAGAGTTGTACTTGTCGATGATTCAATCGTGAGAGGCACAACCATGAAACAGATGGTGGACCTACTTCGCTCCCGCGGGGCAACGGAAGTTCATGTCCGCATCGGCTCACCACCGATAATCGCTCCATGCTACTTCGGAATAGATATGACAACCCGGGAACAACTGACAGCACCTGGAAAAAGCATAGAGGAAATAAGAAAAAAAATACATGCCGACAGTTTGGGCTACATATCCATAGAGGGAATGATAAAATCAATCGGCATAGAGCATGACGACCTCTGCCTCGGATGCGTTACTGGAGAATACCCCATAAAAGTTAACGGGGAAAAGCACCGCTTCCAGAAAATGCTTGAAAAGTGGGAATGAAGCAACCGACGAGCAATTTATCTGAATATCCAACATCTGGCCCTCATCTTTACTTTAGATTTCCTTATCGTCCCCAGCTCTCCAGCCATTTTCCGTTTTTTATTGAATAAAGAGCGGCAAGGCCGAGCAATGATGCAACACATGCAAATACAAGCATGATTAGGACGAGAGTAATGAACTGGGTTATCATTTCGTATTCCATGAGGATTATAGGAATGCCGCCTGCTACGAGAGCAATGGTCGCCTCCACGAGGGAAGGGCTTTTTGCGGATATTGCAGTTTTTACGGCTTCAAGGGCGGTTTTTCTTCTGTCCTTCAATTCATCTCTCACTCTCTCCGTTATATGGACTGAGAAATCTATTCCTGCACCTATGGCCACCGAGGAAACCATTATGGTTGCAACGTTCAGAGGTATGCCCATCAGCACGAGTGCTCCGGGCTCCCATACCAATATGAGCAAAATGGGCAGAAACGTAACTATTGCATACTTAAATGACCTGAATACGAGAACAAGGCACATAAATACCAGTAACAAGGACAGGAACATGAACTGAAACTGCTGCCTCATCAGCATATCGTTCACGGAAACAGTTATGGTGCCTATCCCAACAAGCTCCGTAATATCTTCCGTTGTTTCTGTTTTATCGCTGTACTGACGCAAAATCTGATTTATCCCATTTATCGCCTTCTTTGTATCATCAGTTGGCATTACCGGCATATCCACGTAAACAAGGGTTTTGCTGTAATCATCATTGAGCATCATTAACTTGTACTTGTCCGGCAGCTTGGTCTCTACCAAGTGCTTTACACCCTCCTTTGTGGGCGGTATCACCCCAAAATTTAGTCTTTCCAAGACATCAACGATGGAATATGCAGAAGCATTCGTTATTCCAACATTTATTATTTCTTCCACTTCTCCCAACTGCTTCAGCAACGACGGTTCGAGAATGCCTTCCGGCGAGGTAGATATTTCAAACACTTCCGACTGCCCACCCCCGAATTTTTCCGAATATCCCGTCATCGCAACACTGCTTTCCATCTTGGAGGGCATCATTTCCCATATCGATGTCTTCGGGGAAACACTGGTTATGGCGGCGGCGGAAAGCATGGTTAGAACAACGAATAGGAGTGCTATGTGTTTCCTGTATTTGGTTACTTTTGAAAAGGAGCGCCAGCCCTCCATGCCCTTACCCCTGTACTTTAAAATAATAAGAAGTGGCGGGACCATTATCATCGTGGCAATAAAACAGTAGAGCACTCCGATCAGGAAAGCCAGTCCCATGTTTTCTATCGGGGTCATCGTTGATGAAAGAAGAGATGCAAATCCAACTATTGTGGTTATAGCAGAAAGCAGAACCGCTTTTCCGGTTGTTGGAATAATCCTCCTCATCGCTTCTTCCGGAGAATATTTCTCCACTTCCTCTGCAAAATGATTGATTATATGGAGCGAGTATGCAATGCCTAGGGCAGCCATCAGAGGAATCACTGCCACTACAGTCGGGGCAAATTCGACATCAGGCATCATACCTATTGTCCCAAAAGTGAGACCAACCGCGTAGACTATAGGGGCTATGGCTATTATAACAGCCTTCATTCGTTTATGAAACGCAAGGATGGTCAATACGAGCAGTAGTGCGGATATCAGAACAACACTGTAAATCCGGCCCATTATCCAGTCCACTGTCTCCTTGTACATAGTTATTGTCCCGGTTGCTGTCATACTTGTCTCTGTCGTTGTTTCCAGAAGAGGGTATACTTTATCTCTGAACAGTTCATCGGCATCGACTTCCTTCTTCGTTGTGACAATTATAACTGCATTCTTGTTATCAGGGGTGATGAATTTGTATTTCATCTCATCCGGAATTAGTTTTAAAAGGACATCCACACTGCACTGATTGTCCGGTATCTTATCTTCTCCGATAATGGGAAAAATTTTATTCGTATCTCTCAGAAAAGATGCTATGCTTGCAGTATATATCACATTATCTCCCGTCCCCTCCTCTGGGTTCAATGCATCTTCCATGGCATCTATTTCTTTGAGGGATGCTACGTCAGTTATATTATCGGAACTTACATATATGAGAATGGAATCAACGGGCCACTCTGCCCTTATTTTGTTAAGCGTTTCTACCGCAGGTTCATCGGAGGGCATGTAAAGTTCTATATCTGATGAAATCACCACGTTTAATGCTTGAGTGGATACTAGCAGCGTAATAATGGAGAAAATAATGACGGTTAACTTCGGTCTTTTGAGTAATATATCGTACTGCATGAATACCCCTATATAACTTTTATTTCTAAATATAGTAACCTATTTAAAATTACCTGAATTTTGAATAGACTACCTTTTTTTCAGCAATAATATGATGACAAAGATTGTCAGGAATGCAGGTATTGCTCCGAATCCCGGAGTAGATGAACCGCCGGAAGAATCACCCGTTCCTGAGATCCCTATACCCTTGAAGTATGAATCACTCTGCCCGTAGTTATCAATAACTGTAAGCGTTACATTGTAATTCCCTTCAGCCCCATACTGATGGGTGACAACCCTTCCCGCCCCATCGTGTTCATCCCCGAAATTCCACTGGTAGAAGGTTATGCTCCCGTCAGAGTCGGTTGAAGAGCTTGCATCGAAAGTGATAACATCCCCCACGGATGGATTTGTACGGTCATATGAAAACTCTGCCTCCGGTGCCACATCTTCCTTTCCCTCATATTCGTAATCTATAAGGTCTACCTGGAGGTTCTGCTCCGGGGACTGCCCCCTTATGGAATCTATCATTCCTTCACTTTCCGACCACAATATAAGTGTGTTGTTTATAGGTATCAACTCGCCGATAAACGGAATGTAATCTGTCTTTATGATGTATCTATTCCCTGCCTTGCCCGTACACTCGAACGAGAAGGAAAGCGGAGCGCTACTAGGCTCGCCGCCCATATATGTCGTTGTTGCCGTACAACTGGAAGTCCATTTCTCGCCCGTCGTCACAGGAAAATCCATGAAATCAAATGGAGGATTGTAGTCTGTTTCCGTGGATAAAGTTTGGGGCACATTCGGAATGTTTATGTTGATACCCACATCTATATCAGAATTGATGATTGAAAGATCGTCCGTAGAGAATAAACTGGTCCCATTTACCGAAAAATCAAAGTTACCATGTAATGGCGGCTGATTCCCGAATTTGTACGTATATGTGCCTGTTATGGAACTCCCCACGTCCAGTACATAACACCCAACATATTTCCCGTTTATTTCCTGCACTTCCACATCAATTACATCTATGCGAAGCGATACTGTAGAATCTATTGTGGACTGCAGAGTGGAATTTTCGAACGCCATGGAAGCTGTTCCAATATATGTTCCGCTGTACTCCCAGAAATCACCCGTACTCCAGTTCGGTTTTTCCAGTTGTGCACCATCAGACGGCAAAGCGGCAACCAACGGCAAAAAAATCGCTACAACCATTATCGAAAGTATTTTTATTTTCATTTTCTCGTCCTGTTATTGTCTTATACAATATATTTTTTTTGCTCGGGATAGGTATCATAGTATGTCCTGCCGGAAATTTCCCCTGCAATATTTTCCCCCATCATTTTCCCGATTTCATCGCCCTCAAAGTGTGCAAGTACCCACATCATCTTTACCAGTGCAGTCTCGGGAAGCATGTCTTTCCCCGATATGACACCCGCATCCACCAGCCTCCTGCCGGTGGCGTACACATTCATGTTAACCCGCCCCCATATGCACTGTGTGGTCATCACGACGGTTGTACCGCTTTTCACAAGTTCTTCTATTGCAGGTATCATCTTGCCGTTCACATGCCCAAGCCCCGTTCCCGCTATCAATACACCATCCTTTCCTTCCGTCATTTTATTAAAATCATCAACGCTCAATCCCGGATGGAAATACACAAGGGAAACATTTGTATCAAGAGAAGCATCCGCCACTGTATCCCCATCCGATTTTCTTCTGTAATCCGTGATCAAATGCAGCTTATCATCGACAAATCCAATGGGACGCCCATTTATGGGGCGAAAAGCATCTCTCCTAGAAGAATGCATCTTCCTGACTTTTGTTCCCCTGTAAACAGAACAGTAACCCGGAGACGATATCCCGTGCATAACCACTGCAATCTCGCCCAAATCACTGGTCGCCACTCTGGCTGCGGCAAGCAAATTCTGGAAGGAATCGCTGCTGGGTCTGTCTGAAGACCGCTGGGAACCCGTTAGCACAACCGGTCCTGTCAAATTCTTAAGCATGAATGAAAGAGCGGCAGAAGTGTAACCCATGGTATCGGTTCCGTGGGCTATTATAACACCCTCATTACCACCATTCAATTCATCTGCCGTTTTCTCTGCTATTTTTATCCAATCGCGGGGTGTGATATTCTCGCTCAGCTTCTGAAAAATGATTTTTGCATCAACGTTACATATATCGAAAATTTCTGGTACCAGTAGCGCAAGTTCTTCCGATGTACTTGCAGGGCGAACAGCCCCCGTGGCATAATCAACATATGAAGCAATAGTTCCTCCCGTTCCTAACAATGCCACGGACGGTTTACTTTTATCATATTGCCTGCCGTGTTTTTTATTTTTCTTCCCTTTTTTCTTTTCTACCAACTTTACACTGGATTCATCACCTACTCTTATGCCGATGTTGTAGCCGTTTTCCAGTTTTAGTGTCATTATGTCATCCCCGCTAAAGGCATGGCGAGGCATGAGTATGCCCCTGTGAGTTTTTTTGCCATCTGAAACTTCTATAAAATCCCCTTCCTCTGCTCCTATTTCCTCAACCATATGCTTTATCTCCTCTCTTTTCATAACACAATGCAAACTTTCATTGCTATATATTTTTTATCTATATTTTATCTATATACCGTCAAAGGTTATATATTAAAATGATATTCCCTAACGAGTATAGCCCTGTGGTGTAGAGGCCAATCATATCGGGCTTTGGACCCGACGACGGCAGTTCGAATCTGCCCAGGGCTATGAAAATGCTCCCGTGGTGTAGTCCGGCCAATCATTCCGGCCTTTCGAGAGCCCTTTGGGGATGAAACACCTTTTATAAAAGGGTTCGAAGATAGCCGGCCACCCGGGTTCGAATCCCGGCGGGAGCATCATACATTTCATGCCGATAACATTTTATAAAGATTATAATTTCACTTTTATGATGATATTTCATATCCCCCTGTGGCTCATTTTTCTTATTGTAATAATCGTTATATTTATTGGATGGAAGCTGGTAAAATTTGCCCTAAAACTCCTGATTATACTTATCCTCATTTTTGGCATATTGATGGCAGCAGACTTTCTTTTGCCATATATTCATAACCTGATATGAACAGGTGGTTATGTACAACAAATTTTTTACAAATTGCACCGTTTGAGAGAACGTTTAGTTCAATACATTCTCACAGGACAGGGCACTAAGACATTCAGTACTGGCTTTACTCCATGGACAAAAATTCCTCTGGGGTGAGTTCATGGATTTTTTCGGTTGCGGTAATCATACCGTTTTCTATGGTAAGATACCCCTCCGTCTCGTACTCCTCAATTATCCTAGTTATCACTTCCCTCTCCTTATCAACTTCCTTTTCCAGTTCTTTTATATTCAATCTCCCGCGGACACGAAGACTGATAAATATTATCATGATGATTGCCATTATGATATCCCTTGCCAGTACTTTCTCTGCCACCAAATCCTCAAGCTGGTCAGATTCGTCAGAGATTCTCCATCCCAGCAGTAAAAATCCGTCAATAACCAAGCGACCCACCCAAGTGAGCTCGTAATAACTCTTTTCCTTGGATATAAAATGAATCTCCTGCAGGGCTGCAAGAGCACGATTGAACGTTGCAGTTGACATGCCCGTTTCTTTCTGGAGTTCCTTCCACCTTATTTTCTCTTTCTCTCTCAAAACCATGAGGATTTTTACCACATTTCCTTTAAGTAATCTAAAAATTTTATAAACAACGTCCTGTCTGTCTTCATTCATTACACTGCAATGTGCCACCTTTAATAAAATTTGTTACGAAATTTACCGTTATATGCTTATAGGTGGCAATTTATCGTCAGGAACGCCGGCAGCCCATGCGGCACTCCTTCGCACAATCCACCAGTTATATGAATCAGGCAGGGATTGCCTGTCTTTCCATTGAAAAAGCCCATCCAAAAACATGCGGTTGCCATCTGTATCATTTTCAAAAATCATTCCTCCTTTCCACACGGGATGCTCCGGATGATTGCCAAATATTACCACTCTTCCCTCGCCATAATTGCATGATATGGCGGCTGGTTTGCCTGCAAGATGTGTCTCTATGATTTTATCTTCCATTTCCCAGTAATCGAAAGGCTCCGTGGGGCAAAAGCCCCTGTGCGACCAAGCATGTATGCTCGTGCTTGCATTTCCATTTGGCCCAGAGATGTTTTCAACGGGATACCATGCCAGCACAGTGACATTCCTGTTTTCTAGAATCAATGCGGGACCACCCACCCACCTTATTATCCGCGTATCATATTCATAACCATGAAATATAGGGTGCTCCCCGTTCACCATGCAGTGCTGGCATACACCCGAGCTTTCTATAGATAGATTATACCATACATATGCCGACTGACCAATGCGGGCAGGATTATTTTCAATAAGGCTGCATGCCATCGGGTCACCCATATCCTGGTATGACCTGACCGGTGCAATTCCAATAGCCGAGCGGTTCATGAACCATTCCCACGCCGTATCTTTTTCCCATCCCCTCTCCGACGCGTTCAGAAGCCCCTGTGAGGCCATATTTGCCCCTCCGCAGGTACCGAGATATCCACCTCCACTGGACACGAAACTCCTCACCTCATTTTTCCACTGCGAAAGCAGGTCACTGTTTATCGGTCGTCTGAACTCCTTGCCTATTCCAGGGATTAGGAGTAAATCATAACCTTTCAACATCCCTATAGATATCTGTATATCTGTAATAAATTCAGTCTCGAACTCATAAGGAATGCTTTTGCTTGTCCACGAATATCTGTTCAGTATCTCCTTCATCTCTGTTGGAGAGCTGAAGGAGGGAATAACAGAGTCAAGTATTGCAATCTTTATGATGGTAAGATTTTCGGATATGAAAATGGAACGGACTTCAGTTGCAGGTGAATTATCTGAAGAAAAAATGGAAGTCGTTCCACCCATCATAATAAAAAGTATAGCCATAACAGCAAGTTTTTCCACCATAGCATGTTAACCTTTTCCCGAATAAATGCTTTTAGAAAGGTTTATAAATTAACATTCATTATACTGACGTTCATAAAATGAACGTTCAAAATTTGAACTGCTGGAGGAGACGACAATGAATATTCTTCTTCTGCAGGCATTTGGCAATCCCAACGCCACACCATATGAAAGATTCATTGAGAAGGTATGGCTGCTTTGGCCATCATGCACCCTCGAACAGCTGGCATCGGTAACACCACCCAGTCATTCAATAACCAAGATAAACAACCTGAATGATACCAGACTAAATAATATGGATTTTTCAGAGTACAATGTGGTAGGCATAAGTTACTTCACTGCAACAGCATACCAAGCATATACACTAGCCGATATAATTCGAAAGCAGGGCGTGAAAGTCGTACTTGGAGGGTATCATGCTTCTGCCATGCCGGAGGAGGCGAAACAGCATGCAAATGCGGTTGTAGTAGGTGAAGCGGAGTTACTATGGCCCGAGTTGTTAAATGATGCGGATAATGAGAAGCTGAAGCCGTTTTATATTCAGAATGAACCAGTTATACCAGAGCGAATTCCGTGTGTGGCAGGGATAAACAGATCTTTAAGTCCGATAGGAGGAATAGAATCAACAAGGGGGTGCATAAATCGCTGTGAATTTTGCTCGATCTCCCATTCACCCATGGGTTCGAGATTGAGACTAAAGCCAATGGAAAAAGTCACGGAAGCAATAGAAAGACTGACACATGATTACTTTATATTCATGGATTCTTCACTCAGCATAAATCCGGCCTACTCAAAAAAACTTTTCAAAAAAATTAAGCCCCTGAACAAAAAATTTGCATGTTTTTTCAATGCAAACGTTGTTGAAGATGAAGAACTTGTGAAACTTGCAAGCGATGCAGGATGCATAGCCTGTGCAATAGGATTTGAGAGTGTATCGCAACCAAATATTGATTCTCTTCATAAAAAAACCAACGAGGTGGATATATACGGAGATGTTGTTAAAAAACTGCACGAACACGGTATTGCTGTAATGTCGTCTATAGCTTTCGGATTTGACGGTGATATGCCTGATATTTTTGATATGACACTGGAAAAGTTGAGGGAATGGAATGTCGATTCCATAGGTGCGAATATACTAACGCCCCTGCCTGGAACAGCCCTTTTTTCTCGCCTTGGAAGGGAAAGGAGAATATTGACAATTGACTGGTCCAAATACGATTTGTACCACGTGGTATTTCAGCCCAGAAATATGTCAGCAAAGGAGTTATATAGCGGTACAAAAAGATTTGTAAGGAAGTTCTATAGTCTACCGGGAATTTCTCAGAGACTAATTTCTAGTTTAAAGATAGGATGGTACCCCTTCTTGAGTATGATGGAACATAATATAACGTCAAGACTGATATATAAAAACATATTCAAACCACTGGCATAAATCTTTAAATTGTTTTTTCTTTCATTTATCATGCTTCTTATAAAAGATGCAAGTGAGATTTTTTTGCCGGGAGGAGTACAAAAAAATGCTTCCATTATTGTCGAAAATGGGAAAATTAAAAAAATTGGAAAAAATCTGGATGAATATGAGATAGAAACAATCGATGCAAAAGGAAAAACTATTCTGCCGGGCTTTGTAGACTGCCATACACATGCCGTTTTTGCAGGCTCGCGTGAATTCGAGCTTGAGATGAAATTGAAGGGAGCAAGCTATGAAGAGATTGCCGCACATGGAGGGGGTATAAGCTATACAGTGGAAAAAACAAGAAATGCTACTTTCCAGCAACTTTTTTCGGAGTCAAAGAAAAGGCTTGACCGAATGCTTGAATATGGGACTACAACGGCGGAGGTAAAAAGCGGGTACGGACTCGACACCGAAAGCGAAATTAAAATATTGGATGTTGCAAAAGAACTTAATGGGAAACATGCGGTTGACATAGTTCCCACGTTTCTCGGAGCACATGCTGTCCCTCCTGAAATGGGAAGAGATGAATATGTTGACCTTGTCATAAATAAAATGATACCCAAGGTTGCAGAAAAGAAAATTGCCAAATTTTGCGATGTATTCTGCGAAAGAGGGTATTTCACGGTAGAGGATGCAAGAAAAATATTGCAGACAGGAAAAGAGTATGGAATGATACCCAAAATACATGCGGATGAATTCTCCTCGTGCGGCGGGGCCGAACTTGCAGCAGATATGGGGGCAGCAAGTGCTGACCACCTCCTCATGTCATCCATAAATGGAATCAGAGAAATGGCAAAAGCTGATGTGACAGCAGTCCTGCTCCCGCCTGTTCCGTTTTCATTGATGCAGGACAGATATGCCCCGGCCAGAAGGATGATAAACGAAGGGGCAAGGGTGGCACTGGCAACTGATTTGAATCCCAACTGCTGGACAGAGAACATGCAATTCGTCGTTCAACTGGCGTGCTTTAAAATGGGGATGACACCAAGAGAAGCAATAGAGAGTGCAACGATAAATGCGGCAAAAGCGATAGGCATGGAAAAGGACATAGGAAGTATAGAGGAAGGAAAAAAAGCCGATTTGATAGTTATAGATGCACCTTCACATGTCTTTATTCCTTACCACTTCGGGGTCAATCTGGTGAAGACGGTGATAAAGAACGGAAAAACAATATGAAAGCCGTTGTCCTACTTTCCGGCGGTATAGATTCCCCTGCTGCATTTTACGTCATGGCAAAGAGAATGGAATGCATAGCAATCCACATGGACAACGAGCCTTTTGGGGGCGGGGAGGAGGAAAAAATTGCGGAAATTGTAAACCGTCTTTCACAGGTCACAAATAAAAAGATAAAATTGTATACAGTACCGTTTGGGAAAATTGTACAGAAGGGGATATATGAACATTGCGAGGAAAGGTATCGCTGTATCGTGTGCAAGAGGATGATGTACAGGATTGCAGAGGCAATAGGGAGGAAGGAAGATGCAGATACAATTGTAACGGGAGAAAGTCTTGGTCAAGTCGCATCCCAGACACTCCAAAATTTAACAGTGCTGGAAGAGAGTATAGAAATACCTGTTGCCAGACCCCTCATAGGACTCGATAAGGAGGAGATAATATGCATTGCAAAGAGAGTAAGAACATATGATATTTCTATAAAGAAAGTGTCCCCATGCACCCTTGTCCCTGCAAAGCCCTCGACTGCGGCCAGCCCGGAAAAAATATATATGGAAGAGAAAAAAATGGATATTTTCACCATGGTGGAGAAGGCAATCAGGGAAACAAGAATAGAGAAACTTTAAAAAATGTAGCCATATTCTTATCAGGTATATCGGCCAGATGAAACAATGGGCTCTTGGTCTAGCTGGTTATGACGTCGCCTTGACATGGCGGAGGTCCTGGGTTCAAATCCCAGAGAGCCCATTTATTCCCACTATCGGCAAGAGATATGGGCTCTCTTTTTATTACTCATGGCAAAGGACCGGTATTCTCGCAGTTTTATATCTTTAAAAGCAGACAAAGTTATACCCAATGCTTGGACTTTGTGATAATGTGATCGATAATTAACGCTTTTCGTAAGATATATAACGTAATAAGAGTTGTTAAAAAGGAAGATGAAAATAAAAATAACAAATATGGCAGTAGTGCTTCTGTTGGTTATTGGGATATTATTGAGTGCATCTGCTGAAGACCGAACCTCCGTTCGTACGAGGGCAGAGGGTAACAACAGCACTTTTGTTTCTTCTTTCCACATAACTCCTATACTCTGGGGAGAGCTGTGTGCCCAGGTGGATAAACAGGTTATTCAAATCGAGAGGTATAGTACCAAAATAGTGAATATGAATATCACCTATCGACCATATTTCATTCAATATTTTCCGGTCTGGGTGGAAATATCAGTCGTTCATGCCCCACCCTGGCTGGTGGTCGTTCCCAGTGTAAAGGAATTTATCATCCAGCGGGGAGAAACAAGAACTGTTAAAATTCATCTTGCTATAATCGAAGATGTTGAGAATGGAACAAATGATTTTGTGATGCTCGAGATTTATGGGCGAAATCTCATACTGCCATCGCTTCTCGACATAGCTTATGCCCGTACATCTTTTGCTGTCGTTAAAATATGGTAGCCAACAGGAAATGTACAAATCAGTCACTCATAGATTAAGGGATTTGTCCTTCTTATCTCCCAGTAGCAACAGTCATTCGGGTAGCACTTCAGATCAAAAAGCCCTGAGGTGATGATAAACGATGAACGGAGAAGCAACCTATTTAAACCACAATGAATTGATTAATTATGATGAGAAGCGATAAACTGAAAATTATGTATTTACTGCTCATTGCAGTGCTACTGCCGTTTTTGTTTATTGCATCAGGTTTTTATTTCATTAATCACAATGTAAGGGGGTTATGGGCAATGCTTATCATTGTCTTTTTTATACTTTATTTCACATGGCGGTATTCAGGAAAATCTATCGAATGGAAGAATTTTTTGATTACAATCGGTATTGCCTTCATAGTTCTCTCACTCCCCCATTTTATTGATTCCTATATTGAAGCTGAGAGCGCGAAGAAGGGGTTAGAGCATTACATGGACGGAGGTTCTGGAACACTAGAACATGTAAAAAGTATAAGAGCAGAAAAGGAGAGGTGGGAGAATGAAAGATTGCAGGCTTTTTCTATTATGACTCTTGGTGGACTATTGGTTGGCATAGGTGTGGGATTTAATACAAAAAGAGATGCAGCAAATATTAAAGTTTAGAGATATTGGACGATCAACTCAGCCTATCGGTGCTTGTTCCATTAAAAATTATTTCTTCATATGTAAAAGATAAAAGAAGAAAATGTTGTTCCTCACTTTTTAGACAGCAAATAATTGAGATACTGTTATAAACTGCAATTCGTTATAAATTTGGAGGTTAGATAAAATGAAAAGAATACTGATTGGGGGAATACTGTTTGTGTTACTAGTGGCGAGCATAATGCCAGCACTGAGCCAGGGTACCAGCGGTGCTCATCTTGACAGTGTGGATATTGGCTGGGAGTGAGGATTTGGTGTGTAACTGGTGGTCACCAATAATAACAACTACTCAATATACAACATTTCACTGGATAATATTGTCATCAGCGGCTTTGTAATTGGTGGTCTGGAAAATAATGTAGCAGTTTCGGAATTGGCACCCGGGACGAGCGTCTCCTTTGGAAGTTTGATATTCGGCATCGGTTCGGTCACAGTCACAGCACAAATCTCCTATGATGACCAAGGGAAACATTTCACAAGAGAGATAACGGGGAATTTCTTTTTTCTAGGTCCACTGGTATTTCCGATGTTCCCATGATATAAAACCAGTTGGTAATCATAATTGATTTAACATAGCTAAGCTGAGTTATTCTTAAATAACCACCTTCTTATCCCCTATCCATGCCCTGCTATAAACTGGTTGCATTTGATATGGACGGTGTTCTTGTGGACATGGAAAGCTCATGGAGATATGCCCATAAACATCTCGGAACAGATAACAGCATGGCAAGAAGAGCATACTTGAAAGGAGATATGGGGAGTTATGAATTTATGAATACGGACATTGCCCTCTGGAGAAGTAAAGGAAAAACGCTGCGTGACATCGAAGCCATTTTTGAGGATGTGCCTGTAATGAAAGGGGCACATAAATGCATCGACGAACTGAAGAAGAAGGACATAACAACTGCAATCGTATCCGGAGGGTTGGGCATCCTTGCAAAAAGAATTGCCGAAAATATAGGCATGGATTACGCAATCGCAAACGGAATAAAGGAAAACATGGAAGGAGGTATACTAAATGTGTCTCCTAGAAACAAGGGTACGGCATTGGTCAAACTTGCAGAAGACCTCGGCATAAAGAAAGAGGAAATTGTATCAGTCGGGAACTCAAGGTATGATGTTAAGATGTTCGAAGTCAGCGGCAGGGGCATAGCATTCAACCCGTGTGACGACGAGGTGGTGGAATATGCCGATATTATCATAAAAGAGAAAAATTTATCCCTTATCCTGCCTTATATTTCGGAATGATAACCTTCGGGCTGCTGGTACTGTTCATAATCGGGCTGATATTCTATATACTGTATTCAATATTTTACAGTGCCTTTATTGAGGTGGGATTTTCTAGATGGGAGGCAAGTTTTATCGTCTTTGGCTCCATTGTATTCGGCTTGGTGGACATCCATCTCTTTACCCATCATAACTGGATTATTGCCATAAATATCGGGGGAGCGGTCATTCCGATTGCCATAAGTATATATCTGATAATGAAAAAAGGGTTTGCAGGAAAGGCATTGATGGGTATACTTATTGTCTCGTTTTTTACTTACAATGTTACAGAGGTGACTGGCAAGGGTGTTACATCTTCATTTCCGCTCTGGCTTTTGCCGCCCATAGTGGCAAGCATGTTTTCTCTGATGGCGTCATACAAAAAACCCAAAAAGGCAGCACCGCTCGCCTATGTGACCGGCACCCTTGGGGTGTTGATCGGTGCAGACTTTTTCCATATGCCTGAAATTTTGGGGGCCAATCTGTCTCACACCGTGGTGGCATCCATCGGCGGGGCATCAATATTTGACATGGTTTTTCTTGCAGGCATAATAGCAGTGCTTGTGGATTCGCTGTTCATACTAAAGAGATAATGCTTCTTCCATATAAGTTTCCCTAACCTCGATGTTTAACTCCGACAGCCCAAAATCTAGAATGAAAAGTATGTCTATTTCCTTATTCGATATTTTTTCTTTCGGGAAAAAGGTTGTATGGCGTTAGTTAGTAATACCCCTATCACTGTTGCCACTATCCCGCCCACAAAGCCCCAGATAATGCCCTTCTCTGTAACTATAATTCCCCTTTCCGATGTCATTCGTTCCCCAATCATCATCGCTTCATAAGACGTTAATATTGGTATTGCTTGCTTATAAATATTAAAGTAAGTAGTGCTCTTCCCCGTAATATTGCCTTCAGGGTGATAAGTGAGATATAAACCATTCCCATTATAACTTAAATTTCTCCAAACAATATATTCTTTAGAAATATTAATCCTCACCTCAACTTGTAATAATCCCTTATCTTCAAATTTTATAGGTTTCTCAAGACTGTAAAAATTTGTTTTTTCCCTTACATCCAAACTGTAATGTAAAATTGAGTTGTTTGGTAATGTAAAAGTCAATAGCATTTCCGAAATATTAAGAGATTCAGGAATCGTCTCTACCTTGTAAGCAAGTCCCATTATTTCCTCACCTACCAAATAATGTTCCAATGAAAAACTCCCTGTCATTACTTCTCTTTTAAGAATAATAGATGCCGGCAATAAATCCAAAGAGAAAATAACATGAGAAGAATCGTTGTATTCTTTGTATATTTTACCAATACTTTTTTCCTCTACAACTCCCTTAGGCAATTGAATATAATTTATTGGTAATGATATGCCGAAATATTCGGTATCACTATTTGAATCTGCTAAAACTGTCTCTGCTCCTAATAGAAAGAATGTGGCTACAAACAAACCAACCATTAATTTTTTATTTTTCATTTTATCTATGTTCCATATCACCCATTTCTTTAAAATTCTTTTTCAAATGATAAAGATTTATTAATGAAATGGATTTTCCATTATGATAATTGCAGAGCTTACAATTTTCCCCACGTCAGAGGGCGTTTCGGTGAGTAAATACGTGAAGGAGGCATTGAAAGCAATGAAGGAAACAGGATTGAAATGCGAAAGTGGAGCCATGTCCACATGCATAGAGGCACCAGATTTGAAAAGTATATTCAACGCAGTGGAAAAAGCCCATGATGCAATTGTCAAGATGGGGGCCAAACGCATTTATATAGACCTCCATGTTGACCACCGCCTTGATAGAGAGGCGACCATCAAATCAAAGTTAGAGGCAATAGGAAGAGGAAAAATATGAATAATTTATGGATAGAAAAGTACCGTCCCTCAAAACTGGATGAAGTTGTGGGCCAGAAGGGCATAGTTGACAGTTTGGAAGCATATGCCGGCTCCGGAAGCATTCCCCACCTGCTATTTGCAGGACCTGCCGGGACGGGAAAAACTACATGTGCCATAGCCCTTGCAAAAGAAATATTCGGGGATGACTGGCGTGAAAATTTTGAAGAATTGAATGCAAGCGACGAAAGAGGTATAGATATAGTAAGAGGAAAGATAAAAAATTTTGCCCGGACAGCCCCTTTAGGCGACGCCACCTTCAAGATTATTTTTCTGGACGAGGCAGACTCCCTCACATTGGATGCACAGGCCGCATTGAGGAGGACGATGGAGAGGTATGCCCGCATATGCCGTTTCATACTTTCGTGCAACTATTCCTCCAAGATAATAGACCCGATACAGTCCAGATGTGCCGTCTTCCGGTTTTCCGCTATATGCAAAGAGGAGATGAAGAGATACCTTGAGAGTATTGCTGCTGTCGAGGGGCTGAAAACCACCGAGGATGGCATGGAGGCAATCATGTATGTCGCAAGAGGTGACCTCCGCAAGGCAATAAATTCCCTGCAAACCTCTGCAACCCTTTCAAAAAGGATAGACGCCGAAATAGTATACCGAACGACGGCCACGGCAAAGCCCGAGGAATCAAAGAAAGTGATGGAGACTGCTCTCAGGGGAAATTTTCTGGAGGCAAGAGAAATCCTTGATAAGATGCTTATAGAATACGGGCTGTCCGGCGAGGATATAATAAAGGGAATGCACAGTTCGTTGTTCGACCTGCCTATCCCAGAAAAAATGAAGGCGGCGATAATAGAAAAGATTGGTGAGGCTGAATTTCGCATTGTGGAAGGAAGCAACGAGCGGATACAAATAGAGGCATTGCTGGCAAATATGGCTGTCATGGGGAGAAAGTAATGAACTACCTGAAAATGGGCTTCATAAAGCCGGATATGGTACAGGAAAGGGCATACCAGACAAATATTTTTGATGCTGTAAAAGACAGAAATTCCATGATTGTCTTGCCCACAGGTCTCGGAAAGACCGTGATAGCCGTAATGGCGATTGCATACAATTTGGATAAAGGAAATGTGCTTTTCCTTGCACCCACGAAGCCGCTGTGCGAGCAGCATGCCAAATCCGTAAAAAAACTTACCACCATAGAGGATGTCGTGGTCGTCACGGGAGAACTTTTTTCGCCTGAAATGAGAAGAGAGGTGTACAAAAACGCAAGGGTTATTGTTGCGACACCCCAGACCATAGAGAACGACCTTGATAGGGGCATAAACGTCGGGGACTTCAGTCTCATAATATTCGACGAGATGCATAGGGCAGTGGGAAGCTATGCCTATGCGGGCGTGGCAAGACGTTATTTGAGAAGGGGGAGCCAGATGCTCGGTATGACCGCCTCCCCCGGAAGCGACTACAAAAAACTCAAGGAAGTGGCGGAAAACCTCGGCATAGAGCACATCGAACTGAGAACGGAGAATGATGAGGATGTCCGGCCTTACATATCCAGAAGAAAGATGAGATGGGTTATGATTGACATGCCCGATGATGTGAAAAGGGCGGCAAGAAAAATCGACTACATGCTTGAGGACTGCCTTTCAGAACTCAAAAAATACACAAAACAAGCTGCGCATCTCTCCCCCAGCAAACTAAGCAAGAAGGTTCTGATAGACATCCAGCACAGAATGCAGAAAAACCTGAAAAGCAGGGGTGGGACAATGTATACCGCGATAAGTGTGGTATCAGCTGCCATAAAACTTGCCCACCTGAAGGATATGCTTACAAGCCAGGGGGTGGAGGCGGCGGGGAGATACATAAATAAGATAGAGCTGGACAAATCCAAGTCTGCAGCAAAGATAAGGAATAAGGATATCTACCGCCGGATAAGAAAAGACATTCTAAGTTCTACGGGAAAAAAGCCCAAACTCGAGATGACAAAGGAGATACTCAAAAAGCATCTTGAATACAACCCAAATGGCAGGGTCATGATATTTGCAGAATACCGCGATACCATCGACTTTCTGATTTCCGAACTTGAGAAAATTGACGGTGTGAAAGCAAAGAAATTCATAGGACAGGCAAAAGGAGCAGAGAAGGGGATGAGCCAAGAGGAACAGAAGAAGACTATCGGGGAGTTCGGGGATGGAAAGTTCAATGTTCTGATTTCGACAAGCATAGGGGAAGAAGGGATAGATGTACCTGCGACAACTCTCGTTTTATTCTATGAACCCGTTCCATCTGCAATACGATACATCCAGAGAAGGGGAAGAACCGCCCGCGACGGCCTGCCCGGAAATGTGATAATTTTGATTATGAGGGGGTCAAGGGACGAGGCATATTACTGGAGCAGTATCAGCAAAGAAAAGAAGATGCACAAACAGATATACAGGCTTAAAAAAGAGATGGAGACGCCCGGAGCGAAAAAGAAGCCGGTTATCAGGAATACCGGAAAAACGGATGCCAAAGAAGGGCAGACAAAACTTGATAGCTTCGCTGCATGACCATATCATCATTTCATGCTTACACACTCCAAAGAGTACAGGATTGACTACTGAATAGGAAATGGACAATCTTATACCTTCTGCGTTTTCTTCTCAAAGGTAACAAATTCATTCATTGACATATGGGCAAGGAAGTTGATTTTGGTGTCCGAAGCGACTGACCCGAATGCATCGCCATCATATGTATAATTCTTAACCTCCCCGTAAAAAATGTATTGTCCCAGTAATCTCCTCTTTCCATTACCCTGCACTCAGGACTTTTATGCTCTTCGCCTTTACACTCCTTGATTCAATTAATATTATGCCCATATCCTTAACCTTGTCCGGTTCACTTCTCGTATCGGCAACACCCGGCGTTTCAAGAGTGGACAAACCTATGACAAACTCACCGTTTTCTTTGACGATATTGCAGGTATGACGCTTCCTGGGTATCACCGCTTGCAATCAGGAAAGTCCTCAAAGGATGCATCAGATGATACGTGATTATAATGCTCGTGCCATTGTGAAATGGTGCAGTTTGCTGGATGATTCCCCGTCAAAAATAGAAAATTTTTTAAATAGAATGGAAGCCCCTCCCCTCGTTTATAAACATCCTAAAGCATTAACGGTCATGAAGAAGCCATGTCATCCGTTTATAAAGCGTCCTAAAAAGGACACCGATGGCATGATACCTCCCGGGGAAGCAGAGAGGCGAAATTTTTCCCCTCGCATCTCATCCCCTCCCCCTTTCTTTTGAAAGATGTCAGACGAGAGAATATGATGCATTGAATTTCTGGGAAAAACTCATTAAATCATAAAGCACGCTTCCCTCTACCTCCCCTTTAAGTGTAATGGTTACTTTGCCTTTCTCCAGCATATTCACCACACCGCCCGTCAGTTCCGCATAATAAATGGTGATTGTCATCGCTCTTGTTCTTGAAGAATGGACAGGTATTGAAATTTCCGGAAAATAACCGTTGCCCACATAGTTATCGGTAAGGTAAATATCAAATTTCACTGAAAGGTTTGATATGCTGCGGGAAGATGGATTGGTTACTTCCACATTCAATTTTAACTTGCAGTATGTCAGGCTGAATTCTGAAAAACTGGCATTTGACAGTGATATCTCGCTTTTTTCTATTGCAGAAACATCCGCATAATATGCAGAACCCAGGAAACCCGATACTGCAATGACTGCAGAAATAACAACAGCCGCAGCCATTTTTTTCATCTACTGTTCCCCGGAGGACATTTTCATGCCACCGTTCTCGGGTCGGTAATTTCCCCTTTCAGGGCAGATGCCGCCACCGTTGCCGGCGAGGCAAGATATACTTCTGAATCACGGGATCCCATTCTTCCCCTGAAGTTTCTGTTGGTAGATGCTATTGCCACCTCGCCAGCTGCAAGTATACCTTCATGTGCTCCAAGGCATGGCCCGCATCCCGGGTTGAGAACAAGAGCACCTGCCTCAATGAATGTCTCCAGCAACCCTTCCTTGAGTGCATCTTTGTAAACGTTTATGGACGCAGGAAAAACAAGCATTCTCACACCCTCCGCCACCTTCCTACTTCCAATTATGTCTGCGGCAACCCTCAAGTCCTCCAGCCTGCCGTTCGTGCATGAACCGAGCATTGCCTGATTTATTGCTTTTCCCTGCACATCCCCCACATCCTTCACGTTATCAACCATGTGAGGGCATGCAACCTGCGGGGAGATATTGCTTATATCGAATTCGAACTCCTTTTCATATGGACCATCATATTTTCTGGACGGAAAGATTGCCGCCTTGGCTCCCATCTCCATGGACATATTTGAAATCACAATTTTGCTCGCCGGACTCATTTTTTCCACGGCAGCGCCGTAAAACTCACACGCCCGGTAATTTGCCCCGTCAGACTTCAAAGTCCGTATCACATTGAGAATTACATCCTTTGAAAAAACCATTTCCGGCATTTCTCCTTCGATGACTATTTTGTAACTTTGAGGAACACGCAGCCATATTTTTCCCGTCGTCCACACGGCGGCCATCTCGGTCGCCCCTATGCCCGTTGAGAATGCCCCCACGGCACCGTACGATGTGGTATGAGAGTCCGTTCCCACTATCAGTTTTTCCGGAGAAGCAAATCCTTCCTCTATCATCACCTGATGACATATGCCCCTGTTTATATCATAAAAATTTTTAATTCCCTGCTCCTTGACAAACTCCCTTATCGAACGATGACCCTCCGCAGTCTTTATTGTATTTGCCGGTGTACGGTGATCAAGTATGATTACAATTTTTTTATTGTCCCATACCGTCTCCTTTCCAATCTGTTTGAATTTCTTTATGACAAGTGCAGCATTATCGTGGGACATTGCACAATCCACATTTGCATTTACAATGCTGCCCGGTCTTAACTCCCCCATCCCAGACGCTCTGGCAAGTATATCCTCCGCTACTGTTACCATCCTTTCACACTCCTTACCGTATCAAGTACGGTGCCATCCCTGTACTCAATAACGGCTATAATATCTTTCCCAAGTTTTGGTTTTTTCGGCTCCCCCGTCAAACGGATGGCTTTCCGGTAAAGTTCTTCTATGCTCACGATTGGCATGTTCTTCACGCTTTCAATCAAATCCTCTCTCTTGGGATTTATGGCCATCCCTCTATCAGTGATGATAACATCCACCGTGTCCCCAGGTGTCGAAACCGTCGTGACCTCCTTTCGTATGACAGGTATCCTCCCCCTGAGCAGAGGAACAAATATTACCGTGATGCCGGAGCCAGCCGCCGCATCCTGATGACCGCCTATTCCGTGTAAAAGCATACCGTCCGAATGGGTATCAACATTCACGTTGAAATCGAGGTCAACCTCGGTCGCACCCAGGAAACAGGCATGCTGACGGTTGACAATACATCCCCCCGTATGGATATTGCCAAAATCGATATGGGAAACTTCAACATGGTCAATATTTTTCCTCATTGATTCTGCCGCCCTCAAATCAAAGCCCTGTGCATCCAGAATTTTCTTTATTGTTCCGTCCTCGAGCATGTCCACCACAAAACCCGTTATACCTCCCATGACAAAATCACCCACAATTCCCTTCTCTTTCATGTACTCATGCAGAAATTTGGTGACGGCAAGACTTATGCCCCCTGCTCCCGCCTGAAACGAAAAGCCATCCTTCAATATGCCCGCCTCTGCAAAAAACCTGACCACATTTTTCGCCATCATGAGACGGGAGGGGCTTCTTGTAATCTGCATCGTGCCCGTTTTTATGCCGCCCGGGTCGCCAATGGACGGCACCTGAACTACGTAATCAACAAATATCTGGGAGATTGACGCAGGTGTGCACGGATACGAACAAAGGTTATCGGTTATCACCACAACTTTATCGGCATGCCTGGCATCTGCAGCACCAAAGCCCAATGCCCCGAATGCAGAACCACCACATGAACCATTGCAGTTCCCGTAATCGTCTGCCGCGGATGCCGCAATGAATGCAACATCTATATGCAAATCGCCTGAAACAACAGCCCTTGCCCTTCCCCCGTGGGAACGAAGGATAACCGGTTCGCTCAATTTTTCCCCCTCGGAAACAAATGCACCGACGGGGCCGTTAAGGCTGCCGTGTATGGATGTGACAACACCGCTTTTTATATGTTCGATTATAGGCTCATGAACAGGAAAAAGAGCGGTTGGTGCCAGGGTGATACTCTTTATTCCCATTTTTGCAATCTCGTTGACCACCATGTTGACAACCGCATCCCCGTTCCGCAGATGATGGTGAAATGATATTGTCGAACCGTCCCCGATGCCCGTCTTTTTTATTGCCCCCTTTATCGAATCCAGTACCTTGCTTTCACTCGGAAATACTGCTTTCAGAGGTGGAGCATATTTTCTCCCATCCGGCTTGAATGAAAAAGGCCCATTATACAGCTTCAGCCTTCTCCCGGCAACCTCACCTGGAATTTCCCTTCCGACGGCATTCTTCATGGTAATCCAACAATAATGCCTTCCCAATTTAAAGATATTTTGTTGAAAATACGTATTTGAGAACTAGGAGAATACAAAAGTTCAAAACCAGCAGAGATATATGCTCGTGTTAGAAACATAGTCCTTAGAAAAATAAAAAGTCCTCTGGACAAAATAAAAATAGAAGGAAGCGAGAGAGGCGATTAAAGGATATGAAAAGCAATCATCGTAGAAAAGGAAGTATATATGAAAGCAAATTCGGATATCGTTCCGAATTAGAGGTAGATACGAAATTGAGTTTGGATATGAATGAGTTAAGTGAAATTACCCTTCGCCCGCTAAAAGTAAAAGTAAAAATTTTAAATGAGAAAAAAGTATTAAAGCAGGAGAGGGATTAGAAAATGAAAAAAGAGGATAGGAAGTTGGCAGCTAAGAAATGGACGAAAAAGAACATTTTCTGGAGTACGCTCTTGACTATTCTGGGTATCATCTGTTTTCCGGTCAATCCGCTGGTCTTCTCCGGCGTCCTCGAAACCGGTCATAATCAGGTGGCATATATTGTAGGCTGGACGGTCTGGGCATTTGGTATGGTGCTGGTAATGGCCCCAATGATTATGTTCCCTCGCCTGGGCGGGGTCGAAAAAGGTAAATCTTTTGTACATACCACTCGCCTGGTTGATACAGGAATTTATGGCGTAGTTAGGCACCCGCAATACCTAGGTGGGATTTTTGCAATATTTATGACAACACTATTATGGTACCCACACTTGTTATTCGGGATCCTTGGTGTAGTAGGTACGGTGGCTGTCTACATGAGCTGCAGGGAGGAAGATCAGTGCCTTATTCAGCAGTTTGGCGACGACTACATACGCTATATGCAAAAAGTGCCAAGGATGAATTTATTAGCAGGGGTCATACGACTGCTACGACGTAGAAAGAATAAATGAAAACGATTGTTAACTCCACGTGGACCATTAGTATAAAAAGTTGGTTTTAACGAGCGGGCGAAGGGCAGCTCTGCATCACTTTGTTACACTTCGCCCGAATCACCTTAAGTGACTTCAGATACCTACCAGACGTTAAGTGAAATCATGGGCAAAATCTTTAAAGTGGCATTGGGTTTTGTCACCCCTTCCATGTAATAAATTGCGTGGCTATCCCCTCAAGGGGAAGAAAACGCCTATCGGCGTTTTATGATTTTCCAGGCGATTCATCCCAGACCTAAAGGTCTGGGTTTTCTCGCTTGAATTTTATAAAACACAAATTCTCAAAAAATTCTGTAGGATAAAAGATAAACAATACAAAGAGGTAGCAAACATCATCAATAACCTCCTTGAAAAATAGGCGCTCTTGGGCTTCTCCACCTCTCGCTCCTTGACTACGTTGCACTATCACTTCGTTCAGAGGGTGTAGCAAGGCCATCCCCAATCATCTCCAAGATTCTGATGGATTTGAAAAGATGGAGTTTTTATCTTGAACTCACGGCATCTCCTATTCTATCAGCCAAATCTATCCATTTCAAAAAAGAATTGAGGGCAGCCCTCAAATTCGAGGCGTTCTCGGATGAAATTTCTATCTCCAATGCCCCATCGATTTTATTCACGGAAATGTTTGCCCGGGGTGCCGTTTCCTGTTTTAACGCATCGTAAAATATGCCACTCCTCGAACTTTCTATCGTTATGAATGCCCGGTGCATCACTTCGCCTTTATTTTTTTGGCTACCGTGCCCCTTTCCTTGTAAAATATCTTGCTTCCGCATATGGGACACTTTATGCCCATCTTTTCAGAGTCTATATCCACGGTTCTAAAGCATCTACCACACTTATATGAGGTCATCCTTTCCTCCGGCCATAACGCCCCGGATAGTCTTTTTAACTTCTGCGCCCGTATCCGTCTGAGGAACATAAGCACCTCCGGCAAATTTTGCACCGCATTTACGGCATGTCCATATGGCAGTACCTTCTCTCTTCAATTTGAGGCGACCGCAGTTGGGGCACACATGATATTTTCTCTGTTTTTCCTCTATCTTTCTGTACTTATTTTTGGCTTTGACACCGTATCTCGCGCCAAACTTTCCGGTAACTCCTACCTTTTTAGTTCTTTTTGTCATTCTAACCCTCCAATAATTTTCGTATGCTCTTTGAAATTACCCGGGCATTGTTTATACTATTTTTTATCTCCTCCACAGTGAAACTTCCACTAAGCCCCTTCTGCATGGCACGTATATCTCCATTTTTGTCGATTGCAACGGTATATCTCGCTTCTGCCACCTCGTCCTCATCTAGCAATGGGTCAACCACTATTACCCCGTTGTATTTAACGAATGTGCAGCTTATCGGTGGGTCATCCAAAGGCATAGGAGCATCTTCGCCCAGTTCAAATCTTTCATTTGGAATCTTGGCGTTCATGAGTGCAGCAGAAGCGGCAAGCGAACATGCATCGAACAAATTGCCATCATAATCCAGAATGTGTATGTCAATAAAAACAATCCATACCTTCTCTCCAGGCTCGATGCAGAGTTTATCAAGCTGTATAAATCCCGATTCCCTTATTCCCCTGTCAACAACACGCGAAAGTTCTATGGCATCAGCCCTCGGCGGTCCCGATTCGAAATCAGGAGATGCAAGAGGAATGAGTTCAGCGGCGGTACTCATTGCACCCTGCTCAGGCGTATCTGGATAAGGCTCACCTATGCCCATCTTTATTCCTGCAATAACCGTCGTATTCCCTATTTTAACCTTGGCCGAACCTTCAGCCATGTTAATTATTCCCCGCTCGATTTCTATGGGGCGGTACTCATCGAAAGCACGCCCGTCCGGCCTTTTTCCTTCCTTTGCAAGCCGATAAAGATAATCCCTCTTTACACATGAAATTCCCATTTTATTCCCCCTCAGTTGTTTTATATTTTTTGAGTAATGCCTCTTTCTGAAGTTCTGATATTTCCCTGCACCCCTTGAGAGCAAGTTCGAGTGCCTCGTCAAACTCTGCAGGTGTCATATGCCCATCCATCTGAAGCAGCAATATATCCTCGTTTCTTGGGGCTATTGCCACGGGCAGGTCCGCATCCCCTTTCTTATCCTCCTCGCCTACAAGATCAAGTACCACAACTCCGTCAACTTTTCCGGCGGCACATGCAACGGGAATATCCCTCATGGGAATACCCGCATCCGCAAGGGCAACGGCTGCGGCGGTTATGCCGGCGCATCTCGTCCCTGCTTCTGCGTCCAGAACCTCTATGCAGACGTCTATCATTGCCCTCGGAAACATCTCGGTCAGTATTACATTCTCAAGAGCCTCCGATGCAATTTTCGATATCTCACGACTTCTTCTATCGGGGCCCGGCCTTTTTCTATCATCGACACTAAAAGCTGCCATATTGTATTTAGCATTTATAACAGCCTTGCTCGAGTCCTGTATATGACGGGGCACTGCTTCCTTCGGCCCGTATACCGCTGCCATTACCTTGTTTCCACCCCATTCCAGGTAACATGAACCATCTGCCCTACTAAGGGGCCCGGCCTCTATTTTTATGGGCCTCAATTCATCCGGTGCACGACCGTCCAATCTTTTTCCATCTTTTATTAACTCCATTTAATCACCCTTACTTTTATTCTCATCTCCCAAAAACTTGGAGATTTTATCGGTAAGCCCTGTTGTATGGGCCTCCTTCTCTATTTTCTTTATGGCATCAATAAGGATTGTCATCTTATCGTCTTTTCCTTTTATCCAGATTCTTCCGTTCTGCCCTATGAATATCCAACATCCCGTATGCTGGCGCAGCAAAGAAACCATCGACCCGTTTTTACCGATTACCCTGGGAACCTTAGACGGCTGAATTTTCACTATCACGCCATCCTCAACTTTCCTGCAATGCTTGTCCCGCATGGATACCTCTATATTTTTTGCCTCATTAACCGATAGCACATTTACCACGACGACTTCACCGGTCTTCAAAAAACGGGATGTCTCACCAAATTCCACCCTCCACGGAACCTCCTCGACCCGAAGCATTGCCGGATACGGAGCCATTATATCCACCATCCAGCTCATCTTTGATGCTTCCTCTATTACCCCTATAACTGCATCTCCCACAACAGGATCATACACGCCGGAGAGGGGAATTACATTAACATATCCGGATTTCTCTTCCGCAATGCCGAGACGGGAGGAATATATATTCTCCCCTTCCCTGAACGTTCCTCTTCCTTGCTTACTGCCATCTGTTTTCCCCAGCAAAGTGCCAGGTATAACTATTTTTCTTTCCATATTATTATCCCCTAAAATCACTTAACGATCTCTGTTTCCACATCACCTTTTGTTATGTCATTGAGCCTGCTATAAAACTCAGTCTGCATTCCTGCGGGAATCTCTATTCTGCATTTCCAAGAACCATCGGACAACCACTCTTCCTTCAATATTGTCCCAAATGATTTTACCTCTCCATATGCCCTGCCTGCATGCCTGCCTAGCATTTTTATCTCCACTTCCACATTCTCAAGTGATATGGGAATTATGGGTCGGATTGCAGTGATAATGTCCTTGATCTGTGCATCTGCCGGCTTAAATGGGTCTATATGTATGCCAGCCTCCTCAATTGCCAGTTCTATCCTGTCTTTTGGATGTGGTAATTTCGTATGCGGATTCATCGAATTGCGGGCTATATTATCAATTATTTTCTTCTTCTTCCTTTCCTGCATTTCCCGTCTCTGTTTTGTTGTCAACTGGATTTTTCCCTCCCTGACAATCACCTTTGCTATCTCACCGATATCAATTGTACCAAACACATCCTCTATCGACTGCTCAGATGCCTTTGTCCCCTTGCCGGCATCCTTGAAAACAAGGTCAGTGGCCAGATTTTCTGCCAGATTTACATTCTTGCCGTCCAGAAAATCCTCTGCAACCTCGGGGTCCACCAGTATCTCGAAATGCATTCCTTTTTTTTCATATCGCGCTATTACCGCATCTTCTAGAGAGACCATTATTTACCAACCGCCTTTGAGAAATATTTTTCACATTCTTTCTCAGTAAGGATTTCGAAATCATCCTTTTTAGTAACAACACCTATCTCAACTGCACTCTTCTCAAGGTTTTTATCAGTTGCCTCGTACAGCGCCCTTATACCAAGTTCAATAGCCTCTTCTTTTCCAGTCAACTTATAATTCTTCTCAAGGAATTCTACAGCCGCGTCCCTTCCATTCCCCTCAGCAGTCGCCCTATACTCCATCATCGCTCCTGACGGATCGGTAACGAAAAGGCGGGGGCCATCGCTATCAACGCCGCCTATTAGAAACGCTGTACCAAACGGACGGACGCCACCGTACTGCGTATACGTCTGCTTGAAATCACATATCTTTTTAACCAAGGTCTTTACCTGAATTTTTTCATCATATGTTATGTGATTTATCTGGGCTTCCACCCTTGCCCTGTCAACCAGAACACGGGCATCTGCCACCAGTCCGGATGTGGCGCAACCGATATGCTCATCTATCGTGAATATTTTTTCTATTGACGACGGCTCGACAAGCCTTGAAGCTATTCTCCTGTCAACCATGAGAACGATTCCGTCTTTGAATTTCAACCCGACTGCCGTTGTACCCCGCTTTACTGCTTCCCTTGCGTACTCAACCTGAAATAATCTTCCATCGGGCGAGAATACAGTAATAGCCCTATCATATGCCATCTGTGGTTTCATTTTTTAGACACCTCTACAATTCACCAAGTAATAACTCACTGAATATATAATTTGTGATAGCTGCCAGATAACTTACCTGAACCAGAGCTACATTGCAGAGTAAGATAAAAAGCTGGGAAAGATATCAGCAGGAGTTGTGCTCAATGGCCTTGTTTGGACAGGACGAAACACATATGCAGCATTCAATGCAGTCATCTATTTTTGATGCCACAGCCTTCCCATCCGCCAGCTCGTATACATCCACAGGACAATCCTCAACGCACTTTGCACTGCCGTCACATTTGTCATAGTCTATCTTTATTGTCATATCCCCCGAGGAGGAAGTAAACTCTTTTATCATGGGATGTGAAATAAAATTGTATTTATAACTTTTATGATTAGAGTGCTGTGGGGCACAATTACTGTTTTGTATCATTAATCAGATTTGTTTCGATGTCTTAAAATATCAATTAAAATTCCTAATAAGAGTGAGGCGCCCAATTGAAGCATATATAATAAACTGTTTATCGACTCCTTTGGTACTAAAAATTGAATGACAAATGAAAGTGCCAACATAAAAAAAGCTATATTCGAAAGGAGTAGATAATATTTAACCTTTGTAATAATTAATATTATACTGATTATTGAAAATATAAAAGCGAGTGATATAAATGAGATACTGATGTTGAAACTATCAAAGTAAGTATAACCTAAAAATTTAGCTGCTTTGTTGAAAACAAGCACGGATAATATAACGTAACCAATCATAATTCCAAGAAAACTATCTGAAGGATTTTTAAAATATTCAAAAAGATATGCTTTCCAATATGCAACCAGTATGCAAAAAAATGTAATGAAAAACAATACCCCCAATAAAATCTCTTCTGACTTTAAATCTGAAAAGATATCAATTATTTTTATAGGTTTGTTAACTTCGATACTAACCGTTTCAGTATCAATTTTTGTGTTATTATACCATAATTCAATAGTTACAATAAAATCCCCTGTTTTATTAGACATTGCTTGAAATGTATAATCCTTATAGGATTTGCCTGCTAAATAAACAGGCGCATCTCCATAAGGAAATACTTTTAAACAATCATTGTAGGAGATTGCTTTTAAAGTAGCAACTGTATCATTAATGCCAGCATTATATAAGCGAATTTTTATACTGGTTGTATGATTTACATAAACTGGTTTTGGATAAACACTTGTATAATTTTTTAATAATTCGACAGGGATTTTATTTTCATTAGCATCAACATATAATGCAGAAATTGATGATAATAGGAAAAAAATTAAAAGAAATACACCGAAAATCAAGTAACTTTTTTTCATATTTTATATGAGATATGTTCATGAATTAAAAATCTTTGTGCCACTACAGCCAAATTGATGGTGTTTCCCAAATTTTCCAAATAAAATTTTATGGGCCCACGGGGATTCGAACCCCGGACCTCCGCCGTGTGAGGGCGACGTCATAACCAGCTAGACCATGGGCCCCAAGTAAAATAGGGAATGGAGGAGAATATATTAATTTTAGCTTGCCCGGTCAAAAATAAAGAAAGCTTTAAATATCTTAAACCCCATACACTTTGATAGCAAAAGGCTATCAAAATGGTGATGATGTGAAAAAAGATATATTGGTGGTGGACGATGAGGAGCCAATACAGGAATTGATAAAGGTATACCTATCCCCCTTAAACGTAAGAATACATTCTGCATTTACGGGCGAGGATGCAATCAAGATGTACGAGGAGATGACACACATTGGCAGGAGACCATCTCTGGTTATCATGGATTTGAAGCTGCCGGGTATAGACGGCATAGAGACAATAAAGCGTCTATTGAAAGTTGACGCAGGAGCAGAGATATATGGATTTACCGCATTTTCCAGTTCTACATGGGCATCACAAATGCTCATGGCCGGGGCAAAAAAAGTCATTCCAAGAAGCATGGGTTTCAACGGCTTGAGAGAGATGGTACAGGAATCCTTTATGAAAAGAATGGTGCTTGTCCACTGAAACTTTAATTGACGACTTTTTGTTAAAAAATTTAGGATATATGAAAAAAGGAATATTGGTTCCTAGAAAAGCCAAGTGTAAACCAAATATGCAGCAAAAGTAAATTTTATAAGCTATCATGCTATTTCAGAATGGGAATGGGGTTAAATGATGGATTTTTCTCCTTCATTTTGACCTCCCCCCATTCCCAATTTTCAGATTTTTTATTCGAAATCTTCATTTCACCGATAATTCTATTAATATGAAATACATAATGAATTATGCCAGAGGGGAAATATATAATTGTTACAGGCGGCGTTTTATCGGGTCTTGGAAAGGGTATTACCACCTCATCAGTTGGCCTCCTTCTCAAAATGCAGGGTTACAGTGTCACGGCAATAAAGATAGACCCGTATCTCAATTGTGATGCAGGCACCATGAATCCCTTCCAGCACGGGGAAGTGTTTGTTCTGGATGACGGAGGAGAGGTGGACCTGGACTTGGGAAATTACGAGCGTTTCCTTGATGTTAACCTGTCCAGAGACAACAATATAACAACAGGCAGGGTTTACAAATCTGTAATAGAAAAAGAGAGGAGGGGAGATTACCTGGGCAAAACAGTACAGATAGTGCCCCACATAACAGACGGGATACGAGAATGGATAAAGAGAATTGCATCGAAAAGCAAGGCAGATATATGTCTTGTCGAGGTAGGCGGTACAGTCGGCGATATAGAGTCGATGCCCTTCCTTGAAGCCGTCCGTCAGCTTCATCAGGAGGTGGGGCATGATAACGTCGTATTCCTTCATACGACCCTTATTCCCGTTATGGGTGTCGTAGGTGAACAGAAAACAAAACCGACACAGCATTCTGTCAAGGAGCTGCGGGCCATAGGGATAGACCCCGACATCATCATAGGGCGCGCAAGTGAGCCCCTCGGAAAAAACACGAGGGAGAAAATAGCCCTCTTCTGCAACGTTCCCCCCGAAGGAGTCATATCCGTGCCCGATGTTGAGAGCATATATGAAGTTCCCCTGCTGCTTGATAGAGGGGGAATGACAGATTTCCTGCTGAAAAGATTCGGACTGGAAAAGAGAGACGGACTGGAAAAGTGGAGGGAGTTCGTCAGTAAAATAAAGGGGGCAAAAAGTAGTGCGAATATAGGGATCGTAGGGAAGTACACTGACCTCTGTGATTCATATATCAGCATAGTAGAAGCATTTCATCATGCCGGAGCGAACCTCGGTATCAATGTAAATGTGAGATGGATAGAGGCCGAAGACCTAGAGAAGGGAGACCTCGATTCCCTAAAAAATTTGCACGGAATACTGGTACCAGGCGGATTCGGCATACGCGGCACCGATGGAAAAATAGAATCCATAAGGTATGCAAGGGAGCATGATATTCCGTTTCTTGGCATATGCTTTGGCTTCCAGCTTGCAGTAGTGGAATACGGGAAGAATGTTCTCGGTCTTGACTGTAACAGCATAGAAATAGAGCCGAAAACGAGCAATCCTATTATCACGATACTGCCGGAGCAGGATGGCGTCACAGATATGGGAGGTACAATGAGGCTTGGCGCCTATAAGATAAAGGCAAAGGAGGGTACGCTGGCATATGAACTATACGGAAAGACAGATATATCCGAGAGGCACCGCCACAGGTACGAAGTAAATCCAGAATATATTGAAGAGATTGAAAAGAATGGCCTTATCTTTTCCGGCATTTCTGCTGACAAGATAAGGATGGAAATAGCCGAGATTCCTGACCGTCACTTTTTCATTGCGTCACAGTTTCATCCTGAATTCAAGTCACGCCCCCTCCGCCCCGCCCCATTGTTTTATGGATTTGTGAAGGCATCCATGGAAAAAAGCCAAGGGGCTGCCACCTGATTAAAATGAACGGGAGCAACGATGATAATGAAAATTATCCGGTAGACCCGGAAGAAGATCTCTTTTCAATATACTGCGAACTTTATGAAACGGCCAGAGAACGGCTTCTGTCAGGAGCAAACATACACCTTGACGAGATTGCAGAGTGCATAGACAATATAGAAAATTTCGGAAAAATCGTGGATGAGGACGAAATAAAAAAGCATCCTCTAATCGCTCCCCATTACAAGAAAACGATCAAAACGATATCGGCGATTAGGGAGAGTTACCACCATCACTTCTCCAATGAAAAAATTGAGGGGGCAACGCTTAAAAAAATGATGAATGATATCCGTGAACTGGTCGGCAATATGCAGAGAAATATAGGCAAAATCCAGTCAATAACAGAGGGGCTGAAGGACATTAACGAGAGAATAGAACTGCGAGAGTTCATAAGAAAATTGACCGATTTGAAAAAACTCATCAAACATTTTAACGACTCGTTTTCTAAAGTTAAAAGAATTGAATGGAATGCAGGATACAGCAAAACACATATCCATATATCTCCCCTGGGGGTTTCGATTTACCGTCCGATTAAAAGCAAATTGATGGAGATAGGCATAAGAGGCGACACGGAAATTGACATAACCGTGGGAAGAGACAACATTACCGCCGAGATAAGTGGAAAACTTTATTTCAACTTTTTTGCATTCGGCAAAATGCCAAATATTAATGTGGAAAAACTAATAATTGACGGAAAAGAGGGCGTGGAAATTTTCGGGGATGGGAAACAGGTACTTATTAAAACTGAATACGGGGAAACGAAAGTCCATGTTATGCAATAAAACTACTGGTAAAACATCACAATAAAACCGGACGTCACCATAGTGATTAGTACAATTATTGAAACCAGCCTTATAAGAAAATCTTTTGTCTTCTTTTTCATTTTATTCCTCTATCGAGATTATAATGTCGCCAACATTTATTAAATCCACGCCTGTCCCCTCCAATTTTTTGTCAATGCTTACATGTTCCGGTCTGATTTCTATCTCCTTGTCCTTATGGGTAAACCGGTATTTCTTGCCATTTACAAACGCCCCTACCAATGCATCTTTATTGTCTTTTATTTCCCCTATAACTGCCCCACCTACATCCTTGAATTCGGGCCCAATCTTCGAATATACAGGTTTTATCACATTGACTTTTCTGATGTTGCCCGGCAAATCTTCCGATACCTTCAGCGATAATATGTTGATGGTTCCGGAAATGATATTCTTTCCATCATCCACGACATCTGCATTTGCAGGAGCGATTATCTCGACTGATTTCAATGTAGCATTGAGCGGCATTCCATGCCTGCTTTTCCATTCCCTCAGTGCGGATATGATATTTTTTATTATCTCGCCTTTCTTTTCTGCCTCCTTGTCCGCCAGTACCGGCTCGGGCCATGAGGATACATGTATGCTTTCTTTCCCCTCATACTTTCTGTAATAATTATGATATATTTCTTCCGTTATGTGCGGCAGGAATGGGGCAAATATCTTGAGCATACCAAGGCCCATGGTGTACAATACGTAAGCGGCATTTCTATCATTCTCATCATAGATGCGATGTTTTACCATCTCGATATAATGGTCTGCGAACTCGTGCCAGAGGAAATACTCGGCCTCCCTTACTGCATCGGCATACTCGAAATTTTCCATGTGGGAAGTGCATTTCTTTACAACCCTGCTGTAAAGTGACAGAATCCCCCTGTCGACCATATTCAACTTTTCTTTGTCTATTTGTTTCCCGATGTCCCTCATGGACTTCCCGACAAAATTTTCCGTGTTCCATAATTTTTTCATCAAACGTTTACCCCTCACCAAATCCGTGTAGCGGAATGGGTTGTCCTCACCCAGCTTGCATTTCGCAGCATAGTACCTCAATGTGTCAGACCCTTCCTCTTTGATTATCTCGAGCGGGTTTATGACATTTCCAAGGCTGGTATGCATGGGCTTTCCGTCGGGTGCAAGAATGAACCCGCCCATCATTATTTCCTCGAAGGGCTCTTTCCCCGTTATCAGAAGACACCTCAGCACAGTATAAAACGCCCATGTTCTTATGATGTCGTGTGCCTGTGGACGTAACGACATGGGGTATATCTTTCCAAACAGCTTATCATCCCTCTGCCAGAAAGTATTGTACAGCGGGCTTATTGATGAATCCATCCACGTATCGAATACGTCCTCACATCCTTTTAACCTGCCACCGCATTTCGGGCATTTTTCTACAGGTGGAGGGTCAGTGGTGGGGTCGACGTAACACTGGTTCCTCCCGGCAACCACCACTTCACCGCAGTCCTCGCATTCCCATAAGGGTATGGGAGTAGCGAAATACCTTTGGCGGGAGATAACCCAATCCCACTTGAGGGAATTTACCCACTCGTCAAATCTCAGTCTCATATATTCTGGATACCATCTTATTTTGCGTGATGCTTCCAGAACCTTATCCTTGAAAGGCAACAGCTTCAAAAACCACTGCTCCGCATTGATAAATTCTACCGGTGTCTTGCATCTCCAGCAAACACCTACACTCTGCCTTATCGTTTCCTGCTTTATGAGCAAACCCTCTTTCTCCATGTCCCTGATGACTGCCGCCCTCGCCTCCTCCGTCTTCATACCTTCATATTTTCCGGCAAGGCCGTTCATTTGTCCCTCACCGTTTATACATATCTCGAGCGGAAGGTCATATTTGAAAGCCATTTCCAGGTCATCCTTATCGCCTATCGTGCATATCATCAGTATTCCCGTTCCGAAGTTCGGGTCAACTGACTCTTCCCCTATTATTTTCACTTTCCTGCCGAAGAGCGGAACGATGACTTCCTTCCCGACAAGCCACGGGGCACGTTCATCGTCGGGATGCACGGCGACTATCTGACACGTCGGGAACATCTCGGGACGTGTTGTTGCTATCTCTATGTAATACCCCCTGCTGTCTTTTCCTATACCATGATACTTCCCTATTTGTTCCGGCTGCTGCTCCGCAAAATGGAATTTCACGACATTGAGATTTGTTTCCCTGTCCACATGTTCTATCTCGGCATCAGCCATGGCCGTCATGCAGCGGGGACACCAGTTTACCGGAAACTCCCCCTTGTAAATGTATCCTTTTTCATACAAATCAATAAATGAAAGCTGGGTTATCCGGCGATAATACTCTTTATCCGTCTGATAGTAAATGCTCGGATCCATGGACTCACCGAGCATGGAAAACTGTTTTTTCATCTCTTCAATATTCTCCCCTGCAAACTCCCGGCAAAGGGAAATGAACTCATGGCGGTCTATGTCCTTTCTCGTTATACCCATCTTTTTCTCCACCCTCTCCTCGATCGGAATGCCGTTCACGTCAAAGCATAGCGGAAAGAACACATTATACCCCTTCATCCGCTTGTAACGGGCAACAAAATCTATGTGGGTGTAATGCACGGCATGTCCTATATGAAGGGCCCCGGAGGCATATCGTGGGGGGTTGTCTATCGAATAAACGTTGCCCTTATCCTTATCAAAGTGGTAAATATTCATTTTTTGCCACTTTTCCTGCCATTTTCTTTCAGATACCAGCGGATTATAATCTTTGCCCATTTTCTTTATGGAAGTAGAATTTCCCTTATAAGTTTGTTGCTAATTCCCACAGCTCGTCGCCGATATGATAAACACTTTCAACCGCCCTGCCCTTACTCTCGCTTACCATCTCCGCGCCACCCATCAGTGCATACCCCAGTGCCATAGCTGTGCCCTCTTCATTTCTCACCCATACCACATCATCCTTTTTTATGCTTTCATCAGCACCGATAATACCCGGGGCCATAATATTCGCTCCCCCGATGACAAACTTGACCGCTCCTTTGTCCACCGTCACAAACATTTTTTCGGGCTTGTACTTGTTTATGCCGTATAGGGTAAGAAAAGGTTTGTCTTTGAGAAAGATGATGGCCGCACTGCCGTCCAGCAGAAAAATTTTCATGTTGTTAAACTCGGCGCTTTCCACGATACTGCCGCATGGAATATTACAGTCCAGTATATCCTCTATCTGTTTGAGTATGTCATCTGCAATCTTTTTCCTGATGGGATGGCGGTGCTTCAGGGACATGATTTGTAAACAAATTTTTTTATAAAAATCATGCGGGAATGAATATAATGGGTGCTCTCCAGTCAGATGCTACTGGCTCGTTAGGGTCAATAGCAATGGCAATTACCGCAATCAGATAGCTGCCCTTCGGCACATCCGAAAAATTGCACGAGAAACCGTCAGACGGCATGATGTCAACATTGCTTTTCACAACATCTTTGCTGAATACATCATAGAGGGTGAAATATGCGGTAAAAATGTTGCTGCTGCTGTCCGTATCCACATTTATAGAAGTGGAGCCGATTATGACCGTCCAGAACGGCCTGTATGCAGGCATTATTTTCTTGCCGTAAAAGTAAATTCCCCCATCCGGCTCAGTTATACGTATGTAGGAGTCGCTGCCCGTTGAAACGGCAATGCCCTGGAAAATTGGCAGTATGAAAACCAGTACCGTCAATACAACCAGTTTTTTCATATTTATCGAACAAGTAGCAGATATTTAATGATTTGTGCAATGAAATCACCCGGATAAACTAAAACATTCCATAAAATTATTCTTAACAACATAGGTCTACTTTCAATACTCCTTTTTATCCCCTTCCATCTGGCGACTTTCCTACCATGCTGTAATTGTGTTCCTAACATATAACGCTCGACAAATTTATTGGAAATTATTTCCCGGACTTTTTTCTAGTCCAGCTACTGCGCCCAACAAAAATTATAAAATCAGCGAGACTATTCTATACCCATGGCTTTTAGACTTACGGTTATGAAAAATACACCGCTGACGGGCGAGGACGATTATAAAAAGGTTGCAGTTGATTTTCTAAAACTCATAGGTTATATGCCCGATGGGGCCGACAGTTCATCAATACCATACAATCTCTTCGAGTGCTTTGTGCTTCATCCCGACAAGAACTGGATGGTTGAAGAGCTTTCAGTGCATTTGAAGGTAACAAAGGCGACGGTATACCGCCATCTCAATAAACTGAAGGGTATGGACATCCTTGAGGAAGGAAAGGAGGGAGAAGGAACTGCCGTAAGGAAGACGTATCGGCTCAAATATGGAAATCTCGAAAAGGCATGGAGCTTCGTAGAGGCACATGTCAAAGTTGCCATGGGAAATTACGGGGAGACGATATCTCATCTCCAGAGACTGCTTGAAAGGAGGAACATAGATGGATGATATTGAATTGGTAGACGGTTCCAAATGCGTCGTTCATTCCATGGGATCAGAGAAGGAAATGCTGGTAACGAAGGGCACGTTTGTGGGAAATGCATACATAGGAAAGGACGAGGGCATATGCATAAAAATGGATGAATCTCACAAAGATACTAAGGGCAAGATACGCATAATACCCGTAAGTATGGTCATATCTATTGATATTGTGAAAAAGAAGAGCAAGGAACACAAAGACAGAGATGCAAACCACTACTATGGTTAGATAAAATGGGAATGCAGATAGGGATAGTTGGCAAGCCGAACGTGGGCAAAACCACGTTTTTCAATGCGGCAACAAATGCACATGCGGAGATGGCGTCCTATCCTTTTACCACCATCGATGCGAACCGGGGCGTCATGTATGTCCGTATCCCCTGCCCGTGCAGGGAATTCAATGTGACATGCAATCCCCATAACTCGGAATGCAAGGACGGCATAAGATATGTGCAAATAGAGGCAATAGATGTTGCAGGACTTGTACCAAAAGCCCATGAGGGACGGGGCCTGGGAAATAAATTCCTGGACGACCTGCGGCAGGCTTCCTGCCTGATACATATAATTGATATTTCCGGTTCCACGGACGAGGAGGGACAGATGTGTAGCGCCGGAGAACATGACCCTGCACTGGATGTCAGTTTCCTGGAGGAGGAGATAGATTACTGGATTCAAGGCATACTGCAAAAGGATTGGGAGCACGTGAGCAAGAGATGCAAACTGGAAGGAAAGAAAATTGACAAGGTGCTGGTTGAAAAGTTGACAGGGCTGGGAGTGAAGGAGGGCGATATCCATGCAGCAATAAAAAATGCGGAGCTCCAGGAGGATGCGACAAAATGGTGCAGCGATGACTTGCTTGCACTTGCCTCGCATATAAGAAAAGCCGGAAAACCAATTATTCTGGCATTGAACAAATGCGACAAGGCACCGGAGGAGATGGTCAAGAAAATGACAGGGAATTATGTGATTCCGACATCTGCCGAGGCGGAGCTGGCTCTCTCGAGGGCTGCCGAGCATGGTATTATTTCGTACAAGCCGGGCGACCCGTCTTTCACGATTCTGGACAAAAATATCGATGAAAAATATCTAAAAGCCCTGGAATACATAAAAACCCATGTGATGGATAAATACGGCGGTACAGGCGTGCAGAAGTGCGTGGATATAGCCGTTTTTAACATGCTTGATTTAATAGCCGTCTATCCAGTTGAAGACGAGCACCATCTGACCGACAAGAAAGGGAACGTACTCCCGGACGTATTTCTTCTTCCGAGAGGTTCAACGGCCGTTGACCTTGCCTACAAGGTTCATACCGACCTCGGAGACGGTTTCATAAGGGCAGTGGACGCAAGAACACAGCGTATCATCGGGGCAGACCATGAATTGAAAAATGGAGACATCATACGTATCATATCCAAGTAATTATCTGCTATTCATCATTTCATTCTCTTTTCTATGACCCTTCCTTGGAATTAGGACGGAGAGATTTCACCGTAGTTCTCGTGTTGCCAGCTAATGTCCGCATGTTTTCAGAACTATTTCCATTTTGCATCTACAAAAATATTATATAAATGTAGTTCTTGTTCCACCTGTGAAAAAGGAGAAAGAGAAGATTGCCCCAATAGAGAAATGGATTAAAAAACAGGATATCGATACAACAGATGGCTTGGAAATACCGGAACTGCTGATGGATCAGGTGATAGGCCAGGATCCTGCCGTTGATGTTGTGAGGCATGCTGCCCGGCAGAAAAGACACGTTATGCTCATCGGCGACCCCGGAACAGGAAAATCAATGATAGCAAGGGCAATGACAGAATTTCTGCCGAAGGAAGAGTTGCAGGATATGCTTGTCTACTCGAATGCCGACGACCCAAATATGCCCCACATCCGTGTCGTACCGGCAGGCAAGGGAAAGGAGATAACCGAATCGATGAAGGCTGAAGCAAGGAAAAGAGAACAACAACAATCCCAGATGATGACAACCATCATTGCCCTGATAGTCGGGGGAGCGCTCATCGGTGCGATAATGATGGGCGACCTTACAATTGCATTATTCGGTGTAATCGCAGCAGCGATGATTTATTTAATAGGGATGAGAGGCGGGATGATGCAGAGGAGGGAAGAAAAGGAAGTGCCCAAATTACTTATATCCCATGACAAGGAGGATTCACCCCCGTTTGTTGATGCTACGGCTGCCCACTCCGGTGCCCTGCTGGGGGATGTCCGTCATGACCCGTTTCAGGCCGGAGGATTGGAAACACCTGCCCATCTGAGGGTTGAGGCAGGAGCAATTCACAAAGCCCACAAAGGAGTGCTTTACATTGACGAGATAAATACACTCAGTTTGCCATCACAGCAGCATCTGCTAACTGCCATTCAGGAGAAAGAGTTTCAGATAACCGGGCAATCGGAGAGGAGCTCGGGGGCAATGGTAAAAACGGAGAGCGTACCGTGCGACTTCATTCTGGTATGTGCCGGAAATCTCGATGCGGTTGCAGGAATGCACCCTGCCCTGAGAAGCAGGATACGGGGGTACGGCTACGAAATTTACATGAAAAACAATATGGAGGACAACGACGGTAACAGGAAGAAGATTATACGTTTTGTTGCACAGGAGGTATCCAAGGACAAAAAGATACCGCACTTTGACAAAGGGGCAATAGCAGAAATTATAAGAGAGGCACAGCGCAGGGCAGGCCAGAAAGGAAAGCTATCTTTGAGACTGAGGGAACTCGGTGGACTTGTACGAGTGGCTGGAGACCTTGCGGTGAGCGAAGAGAAGGATACCGTGACGTCAGAGTATGTGATAAGGGCAAAAGGAATAGCCCGCTCGCTGGAACAGCAGGTGGCAGATAGATACCTGAAGATGAGAAAAGCATACCAGTCGTTTAAAACAGGTGGGGCTGAAATCGGGACGGTAAACGGGCTTGCCGTGATGTCGGCAGACCCATCCATGAGCGAATTTTCCGGATTGATACTGCCGATAGTTGCGGAGGTTACACCCGCAGGCTCAAAATCAGAGGGAAAGATAATAGCAACCGGCAGGCTGGGGGATATAGCGAATGAGGCTGTACAGAACGTTTCTGCCATACTCAAGAAATACATGGGAAAAGACATTTCAAAAAGAGACATCCACATCCAGTTCGTGGGGACCTATGAAGGGGTTGAAGGTGACTCTGCCTCGATCGCCGTTGCAACAGCCGTCATCTCTGCCATGGAGAACGTCCCGCTGTCCCAGGAAATAGCAATGACAGGTTCGTTGAGCGTCCACGGTGCCGTACTACCAATCGGGGGCGTTACTGCCAAAATAGAAGCCGCGGCAAAATCCGGTCTTAAGAAGGTTCTCATACCAAAGGCAAACATGCAGGACGTTCTGATAGAGGATAAATACAAGGGCAAAATAGAGATTATAACAGTGGAAACATTGAAGGATGTGCTGGAAAATGCCCTAGTCGGAAAGGGAAAGGCAAAGCTGGTAAAAAGACTGGAGACACTTCAGCCCTCGGTGATAAGTAAAGTGGATTTGGAGTCGGAGAGGGCAGTGGGCAAAATACCCACAAGAAAAAGAAAGAATCCGGCTGTCAAAGAAAAGACTAGCTGACCCACCCGGGACCGATCTGGGCATATATTTTTGTTTTCCGGATACGGAGGTCTACATCGTATGGATTCCCCTGCTGGGGTCCATCTATGACTATTAAAACATAATTGTTTTTTTCATTTGCATTTATCGTGAAATTTGTTATTCCGGAATTGTTCATCGTGTTGTTCAAATATCTGCCCCATGCAGACGGATAATTTGTAGTGATGTTGATAGTGATTGCCTTTGCCAGAGCCTTATAATCTTGATAACTGGAATAGTTTGTTCTTATGTAATATGTTCCGTAGCCGCTCGCACTTGTCTTGCCCGCCATACCGATAATGTCCACAATTGACATATTGATGATATGACTCGTGGTGCAATTTCTTGCACTGAAAAAAGGCGAGGATATAATCGCTTCCCCTGTGGTCTGCTCCAGGATGACAGCTCCCCCTTCGTAAACGTATGTCTGGTCAACGAAGTAAGCATTGTCGGACTGATACCGTATGATGCCGAGAGGATATGATAGAGGCACGGTAGTGCTTCCATACTTATAACATCTAATTGAAAAATCCCCATTTGACGAACCATTTACGGAGATATTGTAAGGGGCGGTTATGAACGGGATAACATCATTGACAAATTTGTAGTCAGAATTTAGAAGATTTATTCTGAATTCATGCTGGGGGAGGGAGGCGGCAATTGTCTGGTTGAATAAAATGATCCCGGTACTGTTTGTTGTCTTTAGAGTTATTCTGAAGCCGCTGACATTACTGATCACATTGACCTCCATACTTTTAACCCCGTTTATCGAGATATTAAACGTATCTCCGATGTTAAGCGTACTTATAATAAGCTCGAATTTTGATATGCTGTTAACATAATTAATACTTCCCGAATCAAATGGGTCTGGTTGATATAACCCTTGCACCATGCCAGATTGCAACGTAACTAAGATACTGAAATTGCTACTTGCAGGGGGCAAAACATTCAATGAGCCAAACGACCGTGAGGATACGAAATAGGGTAACTCCTTGCTGCCCATAGTAACCGAGCCTGTTATAGGAGTGTTAATCTTTGATGTTGCCTGAAGGTCCATGGAAAACTTGAGATTTGAAAATTGATCTGCAACCACATCCATGTGATCCGCCTCCTTGTCTTTCATCCAATTGGGAACATAGTACACCTGAATGAGCACCATAACTGCCACGATGAGAGAAACCATGAGTATTGCAACAACCACACCCACCTGGGCATTATCCTTTCTGTTCATCATAAGTACAACCACCTCTCCTTAAATAAATTTGCGATAAATTTCATTTTCTCATCTTTCTGAATATCATGTACAATGCCCCCACAGCAACAATCGGTGCAACAATAGCTAAGACAATCCATACCGGAAAGGTTTTTTCCTCTTGGGCGGAAACATGGAAGTTTATTGACTTTTCATCGACGTTGTCCCCGTATCTTACGGCCGCCTTGAATGCATGGTTGCCTCCTGTTGCTGCATCAAGATAGAATGTTGTCGTAATACTATTCCCCGCGGGAATTTTCTGGAGCGAGGAGGAATTCAATATTTCACCGTCCAGCAGACAATCAATTGTCGATTCATTTGCATCGCCGTCACCTTCATTTGTTATTGTGATTGTAAATGTTACTGTATTCCCCTCTTTCGGGGAGGAAGGTGAGACCGATATATTTCCTATCACCAGTTCGGGCTTTTTTGGCGGCACTTGAGCATGAAGCGATATTTTCTTGGTTGCTTCACCGGTCAATCCGTCGTCATCCGTAACCGTCAGCTTTGTCATATAGTCCCCGTATGATAGATACTCGTGCCCTGGATTTTTCGTATAACCGGTAATGCCATCCCCGAAGTCCCATGTATAATTGGTTATATATCCATCCGTATCACTGCTTCCATCCGTAAAAGAAACGGTCAGGTTATCGGCAACAAACGAAAAATCAGCACTGGGATCAACGTTGGAGACAGAGATGGTTTTACTAACTGAATCAGTGGCTCCATCATTGTCCCTTACTGTTAACCTGGCTAAGTACATTTCATTATTGATATACTGGTGGGTTGGATTCTGCAAATAACTTGTATCTCCATCACCAAAGTCCCAAGTGTAGTTGACAATGTAACCGTCTGAATCGCTTGATGAATCGGTGAATTGGATTGCATCAATATCATTTGGGGACGATGGATTGTAGGTAAAATCAGCCTGGGGTGGTTGATTGGGGACGGACATATTTAATGCCACATCATGAGATATGGAATTAGTTGCTCCATCATTGTCTGTTACAGTGAGCACTACAGTATAAGTTCCATTGGTGACATATTCATGGGTTGCATTTCTTTTATAACTTTGATTTCCATCCCCGAAGTCCCATGTATAATTGGTTATATATCCATCCGTATCACTGCTTC
>CAZSHJ010000005.1:54123-64941 GCA_964606745.1 uncultured Thermoplasmatales archaeon
ATTCTGCAAATAACTTGTATCTCCATCACCAAAGTCCCAAGTGTAGTTGACAATGGTTCCATCTGTATCACTAGAATTATCAAGAAACTGGATTATATCCCTGTCTGTTGGGTCTTGCGGGCTGTAGGAAAAGTTTGCATCAGGGAAAAACGTTACGACGAATGAACCTTCATATGTGTTATTATTTTCGAGCGTGTCGTTCGCATGTATCGTCAAGTTGTATATACCAAGCACATTGTAAGCTCTGTTGAAGTAATACAGACTCCCACCATACATGGAATGATTCAGAACAGTACCGTTCGGGCATTCTATCTCAATATAAACTACTTTCACCGCCATGTTGTCCGTGACAACAGATGAAACATTGACATTGCCACCTAGCATCTGAACTGAAGGGTTCACGGAAATATTTTTTATCTCCGGGGGAATGGTATCAACAATGCTGAAATTCTTGTTTTCTGAAGTATTTGTATATACATTTACATCCATAACCCATATGAAATATGTATAATTGCCGAGAGAGAGATAAGTTTCATTGTAATAATATATTCCATTCCCTTTTCCGTCGGTATTATAACCGTACATCGTAAAGTTTCCCACGGCCGTACCATCATGTGTAACATTTACCCTGACTTCTGTTACCTCAACATTGTCTGTGGCATAGCACGAAATATTTACGGATGAGCCGTATTCCTGTTCGGCAGGTACTGCTTGAACGTTCATTATCTTTGGAGGCTCTGCCGGAGTGATAATTTCAAATATATAAACGGAAGTCTCATTCGCATTTCCACTGGTATCGTTCGTCCATGTGAAGTAGCTATAATTGCCTTCTGCATTGTAAGATTTCTCGTAGTACCAGGTGGAAGTTCCAGCCGAATGATCCATGCTTACGTTAAATTTCTCTCCAGAGTTTCCCGGGTCGATACCAGTAACGTTTATCATGACTGTTTCAACCGAAACATCATCGGAAATATTGCATGTGATGTTGACATTTTCCTGGATTTCCTGAGGGTTTGGATATGCGGTTAAATTTTTTATTGAAGGAGGATAAATATCCCTCACCTGTATCTGTTTCGTGATATTATTAGTGGCATAGTCATTGTCTGTTACATTGAGCGTGATTTTGAAGGTTCCGTCTCTTGAGTATACATGGGAAATATCTGCAAAATCAGAGCCACCGCCCTCGATTGTTCCATCGCCGAAATTCCATTGCCAGATGATAATGGTGCCATCTGGATCGCTACTTTCACCAGTAAAATTTATGACACACTGAGTAGTAGGATTTAACGGTTCATACGTAAAATTTGCTGTTGGAGGAAGGTTAACAATGATAATCGATTTAGAGCTGGCATTTTTTAAACTATCATTGTCAGTTACCTCAAGTGTTACAATATATGTTCCGTTGTCTCCATATCTATGCTTTACTACTGGCCCGTAACTGTGATACCCATCACCAAAATACCAAGTGTAGTTGTTAATTAAGCCATCTGGGTCATAACTCTTGCTTGCATTGAATATAACATTGCCCATACTGGTTGGTTGGTTCGGTTGCCATCTAAAGTCTGGAATTGGAAAGGCTCCTTCGGCGATAAATAGTGTTTTGTTTACGCTATCAGCTTTACCATCGTCATCAATTACTATGAGCGAAACTCGGTATACTCTCTCCTGTACATACACATGAGTTGCATTTCTTTTATAACTTTTATTTCCATCCCCGAAATCCCATGTCCAGTTGACAACACTTCCGTCTGCGTCCAATGAAAGGTCTGTAAAGGAAACATTAAGTTTGTCGATTGTATAAGAAAAGTTGGCAACTGGAGGAAAGTTTGAAATTGTAATGTTTTTTTCAGTGGAATTGATTTTTCCATCGTTGTCCATGACTACCAACTTTACAGTATAATTTCCATTGAGACTGTATTGATGAGATGCATTGCATCCATAGCCTGTGTTACCGTCACCGAAGTACCATATGTACTGAATTATTGAGCCGTCTCCATCAGATGAACGGGAGCCATTAAACACAACTATATCTAGGTCTGTTGGGTCTGGCGGCATGTATATAAAATCTGCCGCCGGAGGAACATTGTCGATAAAAATCTCTTTTTCTATGCTCGCGATGGCACCATCGTTATCTCCTACTGCCAATTCCACATTGTAAATTCTATCATCGGCATAGGTATGATTGACACTGCTTCCATAACCTATATTACCATCGCCGAAATTCCATGTCCAGTTTACAATGTAGCCATCTACATCACTGGAATTATCGGTAAATCTAATAACATCCATGTCAGTTGGAGATGTTGGGTTGTAAGAAAAATTTGCCGTTGGGGAAAATGTTATGGTAAAATTGTCCATATGCAAATTTTCATTTCCCAAGGTATCATTTACATAGACAGTCCAGTTGTAAAAGCCTGTTTCCCCATAAGTTTTATTCAGATAATACATATCTCCATTATTTTTCATCCCATAAGGCAAAATAGTGCTGTTAGGATACTCAATTTCCATGTAAACCCCATTTACTTCCATGTTATCAAATATAATACATGAGAGATTTACATTGCCACCGGGTTTCTGGGCTGGAGGGTTTGCTGATGCATTATTTATTTCGGGTGGTACGGTATCGACAATGGTGAAATTGCAGGGTGCCGAGATGTTTAGATAATTGTTTACATCCATAACCCATATGAAATATGTATAATTGCCGAGAGAGAGATAAGTTTCATTGTAATAATATATTCCATTCCCTTTTCCGTCGGTATTATAACCGTACATCGTAAAGTTTCCCACGGCCGTACCATCATGTGTAACATTTACCCTGACTTCTGTTACCTCAACATTGTCTGTGGCATAGCACGAAATATTTACGGATGAGCCGTATTCCTGTTCGGCAGGTACTGCTTGAACGTTCATTATCTTTGGAGGCTCTGCCGGAGTGATAATTTCAAATATATAAACGGAAGTCTCATTCGCATTTCCACTGGTATCGTTCGTCCATGTGAAGTAGCTATAATTGCCTTCTGCATTGTAAGATTTCTCGTAGTACCAGGTGGAAGTTCCAGCCGAATGATCCATGCTTACGTTAAATTTCTCTCCAGAGTTTCCCGGGTCGATACCAGTAACGTTTATCATGACTGTTTCAACCGAAACATCATCGGAAATATTGCATGTGATGTTGACATTTTCCTGGATTTCCTGAGGGTTTGGATATGCGGTTAAATTTTTTATTGAAGGAGGATAAATATCCCTCACCTGTATCTGTTTCGTGATATTATTAGTGGCATAGTCATTATCCGTAACGGTGAGCGTGATGTTGAACATGCCGTTTTTTGTATAGGCATGGGTAACATCGGCAAAGAAACTGCCGCCACTGATACTATTGCCATCACCAAAATTCCACTGCCAGATATATATTCCGCCGTCTAAATCATATGAACCATTGTTGAATTGAATCACCTGCCCCACTATTGCCCATTCTGGAGGCTCTGGGCTAAAGCTGAAATTTGCCACCGGAGGAACGTTGGCAACAGTAATTTCTTTACTCATGGTGCCCCATGCACCGTCATTATCGTAAACAGTCAGGGTTACCATATATGTTTTATCAGAACTGTATTTATGATGTGCCACCGTTGTGTATGCATAACTTCCGTCGCCAAAATTCCATGTGTAGTTGGTCAGGTAGCCGTCGGGGTCGGAGGATGAAGAGCCGTTGAACGTTATTGTATCAAGGTCTGTTGGATTGGACGGAGTATAAGAAAAGCTGGCATGGGGTTTGTAGGCTATAACAAATTTGTGCAATCCAGACTTGATGGAATTGTTGCTTGTATCGTTTGCCCGCACATAATAGTAGTATACTCCTTTATCATTATAAGTTAGATTGAAATAATAATTGGTTGTATTGCCCATCCTGTTAAAACTCTCATTTACGTAACTTCCGTTTGGCAGTGTAATGTTGAGAAATGTACAGTTCACTTCCATGTTATCTATTATGTTGCATGTGATATTGACGCTACCATTTGGAACCTGAATTTGAGGATACGCCTTTAGATTCATAATGCTTGGAGGGAATATATCAATGCCCGTATATGGCTGCATGAGAGGATAATAATCGAAGTTTCCCTGTTCGTTCGGTTCGACGGGGTACTTTGTATCTCCTATGCCGTCTTCGTTTTCATCTATCCCGTTATATTTCTCCCAGTAATTACCGACATTTGCATAATCCCACTGGTTGAGATTGCCCTCGTCATACGCAGCCTGAATATTGGATAGGAATGTGTTGTAAAAAAAGGTGTTATATCTTGTATCAGCACCAAAATCCACACCGCGATTGTTGCCTATGAAGAAATTCTCTCGTATGTTGGAATTCCTGAGACCGACTGCTGATATCCCATACGAATTTTCATAAAAAATGTTTCCCATCACCAATGCACCCCTGCCATTATATGAATAGATGCCGCCATAGGAATTAGAAAAGTTGCAGTTTTTTATTATGCAGTTATCCACATTGCTCAGTTTTATAGCATAATAACCATCCCGTGAGAATTTTATTGTAAATCCCTCTATGTTTACATTATCTGCATTTACTACCAGCCCATCCTGCAGGTTTACACATTCTATCACTGCTTCTTTGTTTTCTCCCTGTAAAGTTATTTCCTTGTCGATGGACAGGTGTTCCTGATAAACACCCCCGTATACATAAATCGTGTTGCCTATCTCCGCAGCGTTTATAGCAGCCTGTATACTCGTATAATCCGCCGGACCATCATCATCCACGGTAATCGTTATCGAATTTGCATTCCTAACTCCAAAGGTGGAAATAACCAATAACGAAATTGCAATAATGCAAATCAGTTGTGTTTTTAATTTTCTCATTACCACCATTCATGTACACCCATAAGAGGATATTTATCCTGGGCGTCGATTGGAGGAATTGGATAAGGAATTTGGTAGTCACTCCAATAGTTTCCTGCCGTACCAACGTACCACGAATTATTTCCCATGTCATATGCCTGGCTGGCATTATTATGGTTATTTATGAGATTGTTCCACCATATTGTATTACCCGTACAGTCGGAATGCGCTATGAATATACCATGGCTATTTGTGGAAATATTGTTTTCTTTTATTTCATTGCCCGTAGAATGCGATATGTTGATGCCGCATGAGTTATTCCATATATTGTTCTTTGTAAAGTGATTGGAATCTGAAGTATTCAGATATACACCGTAAAAGGTATTATTCCATATCTGGTTGTAAGTGATGAGATATGACGACCCTTCAGATGATTCTTGGAAATAGATGCCGTGGTTACCGTTAAAGAATACGCTGTTATTTTCTATGGCGGTTCTGCTAGATGAATATAGGTATATGCCGTTTTCGATGTTCGAATATAACTCATTTGTCAAAATGCTGTTGTCATTCGAGGAATGAAGATGTATGCCGTTTTCAGTATTGGATGAAACTTTATTATTCGCAATAACATTGTCATTCGAGGAATGAAGATGTATGCCGTTTTCAGTATTGGATGAAATATTTATGTTATCTTGTATAGAATTTCCTTTTGAAGAAAGCAGATAAATGCCATCTCCTCCATTGCCATATATTCTATTTTCATTTATTTCATTATTGCCTGCGGTAGCCGTTTTAGAATTTTCGAGATAGACACCGTGATTAGTATTGCCATAAATTGTGTTATTCATTATGTTATTTCCCGTACCTCCTGACAAAAGCAGGTGGATTCCGTTGGAATTTACAGATATGTTATTTGACATAATGGATGTTGTATCTGATGAATCCAGATAAACTCCGTCACCATTATTATTCGAAATTTCATTATATGAAACAGTGGTTAAATAAGATGATGCAATACTGATTCCATCGCCAGTGTTATTATTCATAACATTTCTTCTGATGATGTTACTGTTGCATCCACTGGACAGCGAGATTCCTTGAGAAGCGTTTAGTATAGTATTATTGAAGAGAGTGCTATCATCTGCTGAATTTAATGAAATGCCATGATTGCCTATCTGATATAAATCGTTGTGAGATATGTTATTGCCCGTGCTGCCTTGCACATAAATACCCTCCAAACAATCTGATATGGTATTTTCTTTTAATTCATTGTTATTCGAAAGTGAAGAAATAATCACAGAGAAAGCAGAGGTATTGTATATTGTATTGTTCAATATTTTATTTTTGTAAGAGGCAACGAATTCAATACCATAACCACTGTTATAAATTTCATTTTTACTTATGTTGTTATTTCCGCCTGATGAATGTGAATCTTCAAGCACAACAGCTTTAGTGGAATTATATAAGGAATTACTGATTATTTCAGTCTCTGATGCCAAATCGCAGTACAAGCCATATGTGTTATTCCACATTACATTGCTTATAATTTCATTTGAAATAGATGAATATATATAAACACCGTAAATACTACAACCTATACTGTTGGACACGATTAGGTTGTTATTTGATGAGTAGATTTTTATGTTGTACTCTTGATTATCGGATATATTGTTATCGGATATGGTATTTTGATTTGAGTTTGTCATCAGTATTCCCTCCTCTACATTATTATATATTTCATTTTCCGAAATATAAATATTGCTACAGTAATCCTCGGTTTTCATCCCTGCAGTATTGTTACTTATTTCGTTCGAGATTACATTACTGCCAGAGGATTGGTCGAAATATACACCACTATTCGTGCTATTGTTTATCGTATTTAAAGTTATATCAATTCTATCAGAAGCATACACGAATATTCCATATCCATTCCTGTAGATTTTATTGCTATTTTGTATGTCATTGTCGTTAGAGGTGGATAGATAGATGCCGTGCAAGACGTTGTCGTATATTTCATTTGACTCGATCTTGTTTTTATACGAGTTCACAGCATATATACCATAATTTCCAGAATATATCTCATTGTATTCTATTTCGCTTTCTATGCTTCGCTCCAGATATATATTATATGTATTGCTGGACAGAGTATTGTTACATATGGCCAAATAGTTAGAATTATGAGCATATATGCCATATTGCGCATTCGAGATATTACAGTTGATTATTGATGTAGAGGAACTCCCATAGAGATATATTCCTTTGTTAAGGGTGCTGCTGCTTGTTATGGTGATGTTTTCGATATATGTCCAGTCAACTGCTGTTCTCACAGCATAATCTCCACTTGCTTCTATGACCGGATAGCCATTTATATTTCTTCCCATTATGCTTGCTGACTTTATCATATTTATGTTATTGTACGGGGTTCCGGTTCCATTTACATATATGGTTCCCCCAACCATCACTCTTTCGATAGCTTCCTGTATGTTGTCAACGTGGGTGTCATCATACCACGATTCTTCCTTACTGTTATCCACATATATTTTGGTTGGATAACCAACTCCCTCGGCTAGCCAACCAAGAGCATTTAATATATATTGCGCTCTGGATGTGTCATTTATAGCGTCATTGTTTAAATCGAATCCTAACACTATTGATCGGTTCCCTTCTCGGGCGGCGTCGATAGCCAGATGTCCAGAAATAGTACCTGATGAGGTGCCTGTTACCTCAACATCATCGACATTTGGCCAAGAAGAATCAGTCTGGGTACAACGGATGCACAGATACACCTGACTCCCTGCATAAGCGCTTATATCATACGAATAGAACGTATATGAATCGGGGGTACTACTCTCACTGCCTAAAGTCACATCAAAATCTGCTTTATCAGTGCCAGTAGTGGAAAGAAGCACTTCAAACGGCTGGTTCTCAAAATAATCTCTGGCCCAAAATGAGAACTCCCCATCTGTGGGAACGTTGATCTGGGGCGTTATTAGCCAGTCATCATCAGCTCCCGGACAGACTGCTGCATATGACCCTGAGTGGGAATCCACGTAATCCTCCCAGTATCCATAGGCTTCCCAAGAACTACCATCTCCCTCTTCATGAATTGTCCAACCATTCAAATTTCCATCCTCAAAGCCATCCTCAAATATTATCTCTTCTCCACCTCCTCCAGGAATATCAGTGATGTTAAGAGAATAACTAAACAACGCATTGTCCCGAATTACAGAATATATCGGCAGTTCGCCCTCGATTATTAAATTAGCGACCTCTGTACCACCGGAGGAAGTGCCAGGAACTCCATAGAAAGTACCACCTGGATAACTTTTTGGGCCATAGCCAAAAGATCCTCCACCAGAGCTTATCTCGGGGTTATATGTATCATCTGCAAAATAACCACTTATTCCCCCATGCAGACTTTCGTCTATTCCGCCATCTGGCTCTTCTAGACCTAATCGCTCCCCAAACTCTACTTCGTCATCACTTGCCCCATTACCAGGATAATCCTGCAAATCCCTAACTGCATATGTCCCGCACAACAAGAACGTACCGTTGTTATCCAACAAGTTTCTTAATTTATCTGCATGATTAGAATAATCATCGCTTCCCTCATTTATTGGCGTGTTCCACGCATTTGGAAGGTATGGGGGGTTTGGTTTCTCCCCATAACTCCACCATTTTCCATCGCCGGGATAATCGCCATTACTCCAAATAACAATATCGTAGTTACCCATAATATATGAGTTGATGTCAACAGGGTCATAATTCGGGTCGCCTGAGGTATTATTATGCCATGTACCATTATAATATGCATAGAATGTGCTTTGGTCAAGCACTTTGCCATAATCATACACATCGCCTATATTCAGGCAATCTATGATGTTGCTTATTCCCTCCCAGTTCGTACTTCTATATGGTTGTATGGTCCCACTTCCCACATGCAAGGGAGTATTATCTACAATTAGGAATTTTCTACCAGTAATAGGCCCTCTTACATATACTGTTTCGTTACACCATCCAACCCCGCCGGTTGTATCTGTAACTTTGAGAGATATGGTATGGTTGCCTATTGTCATAAATTGATGTTGAACGCTAACCCCAGTTGCGTCAGGATTGCCATCATTATTAAAATCCCATTCATAACTGAAAGGAATATTGTTATCTGGGTCATATGAACTAGATGCATCAAAAGTGGCGACTTGAGCTGTTGAAATGTCGCCAGGAGCATCAATAACAGCAATTGGTGGAATAGGGGGTACATAGAGTTGGGACCCATAAAGCAAAACAGATGAAGCCGTATCTGACAGGGCTCCGTCATTATCTATAACAATTAAAGTTACAGTATAGTTTGCCCCTCCCGCTGAGTAGGGCCGATATACGACCGGATTGTCGAATATATGCAATCCAGTACCATCCCCAAAGTCCCATTTGTATGTTGTAACCGTGCCATCAAGGTCATAGCTCTGGCTGCCATCAAAATACATCCATCCATTTCCCCCAGAAGTGTTTGTAAAGAATGCAACAGGTTTCTCATTTAGTGTAACGTTTGCTGGAGGAATAGTTGCACCTGTGCCAACACCAGCTATTGTAAATGCAGTCTGTCCTTCGTCGTCCGTGACAGTTAATTTGACATTGTATACACCTGCTTGTGAAAACGTGTGCGAAAAGTTTTTAGGGCTAACTTTTATCACATCATTTACGCCATCATTATTAAAATCCCATTCATATTTATCAATCGACCCTCCGTCTGGATCATAGGACTCGGAAGCATTGAATGTAACTCCTCTTCCCACCTTTGGATTAATTGGCTCGTATTCAAACATTGCTACCGGCGGACTGGTGCGCAGTATGCCCTGTTGTAAAACACCACTCATCACTATCGAATTACTTGGTTTGTCCACGATTGCCAGTGATATCTGCCAGTGGGTAACGTTACCAAAGATGGTTATGCATCTGATATCGATATAATCTCCGATATCCCATCTCGAGTTGTTATTGGTATCATGAAAAATGGCTTCTAAAGCCGAGCCTTCAAAACTTTCACTTTCTTCCTCCCCCATCCATATAATCACTTTCATATCGTCTATAGGGATGGAGTCCCCTCCCCTGTGCTCAACCACTGCACTGTGACTTGCATCCATGTAACCAACCATATGCACATCAGGCGGAGATGCTGAGGGATTTGCAGATGAAAGTACATATGCAATCAGCGAAGAAAAGATAATGACTGCTATCACGAGCATAAGGACAGTGCCTATAATATCAGACACTCCATCATTCTCCTTTATTCTTCTAATTCCCATTTTTATCATTCTACCTCCATTGTTTACGTAATTTATATATTTTCTTATTTATTATTTTCTTCATTTTATTTCTCCCACTATGCTATCTTTTTGCTATCAATTAATATAATATGCTCATCATATATAAGACCTTCCCAAGATTCGGCTTAATCCCTATGACTGTATTCTACGGGCAGTTCACAATTTCCATAAAAAGAAGCGTATGGAAACCTGTTGGTACATTACGCTAGGAGAAATCATAATTTTTCCACTGGCAGCGGTGGATGGCAGTTGGTATATTAAATTATATACACCACGGTATGCACTTGCAACAAAATTCCTCAAAATATCCGATTTTGTTAGCAAAACGAAAATGCACTTTCGTTATATCCCCGACACGTATTGTCACGGTCACTGCAACATTTCAGAATGAAAAAACCTATTTTGTTAGCAAATTAAAAATCACATATTCGACAAACACGAAAACAAGCATCACCAAAAGTTATTAAAAAACAACCAAAAGTGAGCCAGTATTACCACCCTCCAACAGTAATGACCGCATCACAGACGTCTACAGGAATACTAATGGCATCACAGGCCCACTAACGCCCGCTACGAACCCTATTAAGTATAGTAGACCTCTTGCGTAATAACGATTTTGAGCAGCGATTCACTTTCTGAAGTA
>CAZSHJ010000006.1:0-53785 GCA_964606745.1 uncultured Thermoplasmatales archaeon
ATCCCCTCGCATAAACACGTAAAAGTCGAAGGTATATATGTCTTACACTATAAATTGTGATGTATCTTTGCAATACTTCTTTATTACTTCAAAAGTTTCTCTAATGAATGCTCTTAATCCCATTATCTCGAATTGTAATATGGCTTTTTTCCTGAAAATTTCGTCTCCAAATTGTATTGCAACTTTATTGAATGATATTGGTAATGTTTCATTCTTATCATCATTTTGTACATTAATTTTCGCCTCTTTTATGAACATACGAATATCTTCATGGCGAAACAAATAAACTGCTAATAGTGTTAGATAATAATCATTTTTGATACTGTTTAATTGACCTAGAAGTTCTTGCTTATCCATAAAAACAATATATTTAGAACATTAATAGTTTTTATCATCCGCTGATTTGGAATGGTTCAAAAATCACCCGTAGATTTGGAACTACCCTTCATTTCAAAAACAAACTTTTTAATAGCACTGTGGCTTAAAAAATCGGATGGAATCGTACAATACATTCGAGCATACGGCTGATATAGGCATAGAGGCATACGGGTCAACATTGGAAGGGGCATTTGAAAATGCAGCGAGGGGAATGTTTTCGATAATCACCGACGGGAGCAGCATAGATTCCAGAGAAAAAAGAGAGGTAAAACTGCCGGTCGATTCCGATGAGGAACAGTTGCTCGTTGACTGGTTATCCGAACTTCTTTACATAAGCGATGTGAAGGGGCTTGTATTCGGGGATTTCAAGGTGAATATCGGCGATGAGTTGACAGGGGAGGCATGGGGCGAAAAGTATGACCGGAGTAAGCACGGGTACGGAGCCGAGGTAAAGGCGGTGACCTATCACATGCTTCAAATCAAAAGAAATAAAAAAGGCTTTTATATAAAAGTACTGTTTGACGTATAAGAAGTGAGAAAAACATGTGGAATGGACCTTTGAATAAAATCGGGGAATATCGATACGAGATACCAAAAACATACAGGGGGGAAAGGGGAAATCTGGATATGTTCACATCCGGTTTGGTATATGCCAACGATGTCATGATAGAAGCGATAAGGAGGGACAATGCCCTTGAGCAGGTTGCCAACGTTGCAACACTGCCCGGAATTGTGGGGATGTCCATGGCAATGCCAGAGATACACTGGGGGTACGGCTTTCCGATAGGGGGCGTGGCTGCCACCTCAGCGGATGATGGAGTTATTTCGCCCGGCGGTGTTGGATTCGACATAAATTGTGGAGTCCGGCTTGTAAGAACGAGTTTGAGTATCCGGGATGTTGATGCGGGGAAAGTAAAGGCATTGGTAGACGAAATGTTCAGTAATGTTCCCTCGGGGGTAGGGAGCAAGGCGAAAGTGAGACTTACCAGAAACCAGCTCGATGGGATAATCGAGATGGGTGCACGATGGACGGTGGAGAAAGGTTACGGATGGGAAAGAGACCTGGAGTCGCTCGAGGAAAACGGATGTCTGGAAACAGCCGACCTCTCGCATATATCCGAGAAGGCGAAGGAGAGGGGCAAATCTCAGGTCGGCTCGCTCGGGGCGGGCAATCACTTTCTGGAGATACAGAAGGTGGCAGATGTGTTTGATGAGAAAGCTGCAAAAACGTATGGAATTGAAAAGGACCAGATTGTTGTTTTGATTCATACGGGGTCAAGAGGTTTCGGTCACCAGATATGCACTGACCACCTGAAGGTGTTGGAAAATGCAGTGAGAAAGTACGGCATAAAGCTGCCGGATAGGCAACTCGCCTGTGCCCCTGTTCATAGCAACGAGGGGCAGTCTTATCTCAAGGCAATGGCAGGTGCTGCAAACTTTGCATGGTGCAATCGCCAGATGATTGTACACATGGTTCGTAAATCCTTTGAAAATGTTTTCGGAGAAAGTGCAGAGGACATGGGAATGGACATCGTATATGATGTCTGCCACAACGTGGCAAAGCTGGAGGAACATGAGGTCGATGGGAAAAGAATGAAGGTATATGTCCACAGGAAGGGTGCAACGAGGGCATTCGGACCCGGAAAGAAGGAAGTTCCCCTGAAATACAGGGAAATCGGACAGCCGGTCATCATTCCGGGGGACATGGGTACCGAGAGTTATCTTCTTAAAGGCACAAATCAATCCGAGGAAACTTTTGGTTCTACGTGTCATGGTGCGGGAAGGGTGCTTTCAAGAAGTGCTGCCAAGAGAAAGTGGACGGGACAGGAAATTGAGGCAAAACTTAAAAGAAAGAATATATATGCCCACCCGGCGAGCTGGAGTGTGATGGCAGAGGAAAGTCCGGATGCATACAAGGATGTAAGCCAGGTTGTGAGCATAACACATGGTGCCGGCTTGTCGTTGAAAGTGGCACGCATGGTGCCCCTCGGAGTGGTCAAGGGTTAAAGGTGTTGAATGTGGATTATATTGTAGATATCGGAATAAAGATAGTCGTCTGTATCGTTTTCGCCTTCATTTCGTTGAGATACCGGCTGCTCGATTTCAAAGGTACGGTAGTTGCGGTAATCATAGGTATTGTCATAATCTTCTCGGTGGGCATAAATTGGTTTATCATGCTCCTTATTTTCCTGATTCTGGGAATTCTGTCTACAAAGTTTCGATATGGCTACAAGGAGAGGAAGGGACTGCATGAGCGGGGTAATGGGATGAGAAAGGCAGGGAATGTTATCGCCAACGGGCTGATACCTGCGGTAATTGCCTTCATGTCTCTAGTGTTCTCTCCCGAAGAATTGGTTATTCCGTTCACAGCGGCGATAGCGGTTGCACTCTCGGATACATTTGCCTCTGAAATCGGCATTATTTCTGACAGGGTGTATCTCATAACCAATCTCAAAAAAACAGGGGCGGGCACAAATGGCGGTGTATCGCTTCTCGGGGAAGGTGCCGCACTTCTCGGGGCATCCATCATTCCGATTTCAGCCGTCCTTTTGACGGGTATGGAATTCAAGTGGGTTGTGTTCTCAATAATCGTTGGATTTATCGGCTGCCAGATAGATTCCCTTCTCGGAGCCACATTGCAGGGCGGGGGGAAGGGGCGGGAGGAACAGCTTCCGTCCGATGCGGTTCTGACAAACAGCGACGTAAATCTTCTGTCCATTTCAATTGCATCCCTCATCGCATTCGTTTTTGCCGTCTTGATATTCTGAGAAGCATTACTTCATACACGGCAACCTTCTTTCTATGAAAAGAAAATATCCTCTTTATAGGAAAGGGATAACTCTTTGAGTATGTTACCTCTCCGTCCAGAGAGGATATCAGTATCTTAATGAATGGGATTGTATTTTCTAGATGGATGGAGTAAATAACGGGGGCAACTTCCAGTCCTTTTTTCAAAAAAGCCCTGTCTGCCCGTCTGTTGCCGAGCTGCGAGCCGAAGGGAGGATTCATTATCACTGTGTCCCCTTCTACCGATATATTTTCTACGCTATTCGCCATGAATGTGATGTTTTCAGCACCCATCCTCTTTGATTCCTCCTCCGCGATTTCGATGGCAGATGCATCTATGTCCACGCCTGTGACTTCTCTCGCGCCCAATAAAGATGCCCCGATGCAAAAAATTCCCGTGCCGCATCCAAGGTCGACGACCGCCTTCCCGTTTATGTCATCATATGCATTGAAGAGAATGTCTGCCGCTATGCCTGCGGGTGTCTGGTACTGCTCGAGCAATGGGGAGGGGCTTTTCATTCCGGGGATTTTCTGCAGGGCAATTTCCAGTTCCTTCTTCTTCATTGTTGCCATGGATTAATACGTATAGCACTTTAAATATTGCATTGGTATTGTGTCATTGCTGACAGACGGTTGAGTGATATGGCAGGAGAAGAATACGGGGCGGTGGTATGTCCAAAATGCAGGATGGCAAGGGCGGTGAAGCTGGAGCAAAAGGCAACAACATGCACGAGATGCGGCAAGAAGTTTGAAATCAGGAGCAGGATACTTTACAGGGCAAGGGATGCCAGGGAGGTTGCCATTGCAGTGGCGGAGATAAACAAAAAATTGATGGAGAATGACGGATGACCCAAAAAGTTATTTATCAAAATGTATTGCAAAAAGCGGTGATGCCGTGAAAAAATTTGCTTTGATTGCCGGGCTTTCCATGGCGGCTTTGCTGCTGGTGCCGTTGTGCCATGCAGTATCGCCTGGAACAAACATAAAAGTTGAAAAGGATGATATAAGCATATCGGGGGACAAGGTAACCGAAAGGATTTTTTTCATCAGTACGATTGGAAAGTACAACGGCACAATTGAGATTTGGGTACCTTCCGACCACTATCAAGTTGAATACGGGGGGAACGAACTGGCCGGGGTTATGGGGGGAAATATATTCGAGGTAAATCTGGGGGAACAAGGGATTGTTATCCCTGCGGGAGGGAATATATCCTTGAATGTGAGTTACTCTATTAAGAATAAATTCGAGGACAGAGTCATCTATCCCACGGACTTGATGGAGATAAATGTAAACACTGCAGAATATCCGAGAGGAAATATCCCGGTAGAGTACAAGGGCAATAACATGTACACCTCAAATTTGAAATTGCTGGAAAAGGATGATTTGATATGGATAGAATTTATGAAGGAATCCTCTGCCGGCGGGATGAATGAAATATCAATATTGATGGGTGTCGTCGCAATATTGCTTGCCATTATTCTTATTGCCTTTGCCGTAAAAGGGCGGAGTAGGGAGGGGAATCTCGGGAAAGAATCTGTTGAAGCTCTGGGACTAAGGAAGCGGCTGCTGACCGATGCCCTTAAAACGCTTGAGTTGGAGCATGACAAAAAGAAAATCCCGGATACGTATTACCGGTCAATAAAGGACTATTTTAAGAAAGAGGCCGTCAGGGTTCTCAGGGAACTGGACAGAAGAGCATAAGTGGTGGTGGGGCTTATGGTAAAGCCCATTTCAGATTTGCTTTTATCGTCTCCTTGCCCATGCCGGATATAATGCGTATCCCATTAATATTGTTTGGGCGATTACCGGTTTTGCAATCGGTTGAATAAATGATATCGCTCCACGGGATGTATTATGCAGATGTCAAATGGAAATCGAGATAAAACAAAGTTTTCATAAATTGTAATTCTTGATTTACCGTGCTCGATAAAAAAACATGTTTCCATCATTATATTATTTTCAGTTCGTGCCATGGTATATCATAAAATCAATTTATTTTTAGCATCGTGCTTATAAAGTTTTTTTACCATATCTTTATGCTTCTAAAGAACATGCTAACATCTCTCCCACAACATTTATTTAACCTAGTCATATTCATTTTAAGGGGGAAAAATGAATGATGATATATTCAAGGCTCTACTCAAATCCAGCAATATATTTATAAACAAGGAAGTTTTGCGTCCATCATATGTACCAGATATATTGCCTCATCGTGAGAAAAATATAGAGGAACTGGCTTCCGTACTCGTGCCGGCGTTGAGGGGAGAGACCCCTTCCAACGTATTTATTTACGGAAAAACCGGTACGGGCAAAACGGCGGTGACAAGATACGTCGGCAAGCAGATGTCACTGAAGGGTTCGGAGCTGGACAGGGCGACATACTTCATATACATTAACTGTGAAATAGTTGACACTCAGTACAGAGTCTTGCAGAACATAGCGAATCATTTTATGGAGGATTGGTCTGAAAGAATACCGTTCACGGGCTGGCCCACGGATGAGGTTTATTCGAAACTGGTGAAAAGAATAGATAATACCGGGGGGGTGGTGGTGATCGTCCTCGATGAGGTGGACAAGCTGAAAGGGGATGAAGTCCTTTACAACCTCTCGCGCATGAATAATGATTTGAAAGTGGCAAAGACATCCATAATCGGGATATCGAATGACCTTAAGTTCACCGAGTTTCTTGACCCCAGGGTTAAATCATCACTTGGCGAGGAAAACATGATATTCTCACCGTATGTTGCAAACCAGCTCGAGGATATTCTCGGTGAGCGTACAAAGATGGCATTCAAAGAAGATGCGTTCGACGAATCCGTAATCCCTCTATGTTCCGCTCTGGCGGCGCAGGAGCATGGCGATGCCCGCCGGGCACTGGACTTGCTGCGTGTGTCGGCGGAAATTGCTGACCGCTCCGGCGGAAATAAAATTTTGGAGAAACATGTAAGAATGGCCGTTAACAAAATAGAAATTGACAGGGTGAAAGAGGTTATTTATACACTGCCTGCTCAGTCAAAACTCGTTCTCAAGGCGGTCGTCATTGGGAATCAGATATTTGACACCCCGCCGAATACGGGTGACATATATAATGTGTATAAGCAGATCTGTGCGGGGGCAGGAATGGACAATCTGACGCAGAGAAGAATCGCAGACCTCATATCTGAGCTTGACATGCTGGGCATAATAACGGCGAGGGTCATATCCAAGGGCAGATATGGCAGAACAAAAGAGATACAGGTTGCCACGCCCGTGGATAAGATAGATGAAATATTGTCGCGGGACGAGATAATTCCCGGTATTCTTGATATAAGAGAATTAAAACTTAAAATACAGTCCAGGCTGCTCTAATCCTTTTTTTTACTTCTGTAGTAATCGTAGGCATCCATCGAAATTGGTATTGCTGAGATGACAAGTAATGAAAGGCCGAGACAAACCCATATATCCTTTGGTGCGACGGCATTTCCCACCTTTACCCATCCCTGCTCGGCGTTTACGCCCTGGTTGCCGTATATCATTAATTTTATCATTCCGAACCATGGCAGTTCCCCTCTTGCCTTTCCGATAATCCATTCCGGATTCACGGGCTGGGCACATATCCCTCCGCTCGGATACTGGTCCGGCAGTTCATTGTTATCTCCTTTGGTTATAAATCCGCTGTTTGACGGCTTGTAGTCAAATATATGGAGTTCGGGGAGGGATACTGACAATGCATTTTCTATTCCATACTCTTTTATAGTATATCTCCCTGCATTGTACTCAACCCAGCATACTGCCCGGTGTATGATGGGTGTTCTGTCCTTGTTTCCCATGGGATAATATATTATCACATCTCCGTAATCTCCGTATGTTCTGTGACTTGTTGCAGGATTGCTTCGTTCTCCTCTCGTTTTTATATCATACTGGTCAGAAATTTTTTTCACAAGGACAAGGTCACCGGGGTCTATCGTGCCGACTTTGCCATAGGATGCATCGGCATGCATCATCGAACCCGAGGTAACAACTACCATGGGTGTATCAGGAAACTGACCCGTGTATGCCCACAATGCAGCAAGCAGTATTCCTACTATGGCAACTGCGGCAAGAACGTCCCTTAGTGCAAGGATAATTTTTTCCTTCATTGCTGTCCCCTGAATTGCCTCACATTTATATTACTTTCCTTAAGAATTTCTATCGAAAGCTCGTCCGGATATCTCTCCTCGTAAACGATTTCAATAAGCTCGGCGTTCACCAGCATTTTTGCACATACGCTGCACGGGAAGTGGGTGGTGTATATCACTCCGCCCCTGATGGGGATGCCAAATACTGCCGCTTGTATTATTGCATTTTGCTCGGCATGTAGCCCTCTGCATAATTCATGACGTTCTCCCCTGGGAATGTTCAACTCCTCTCTTATACATCCCGTTTCATCGCAGTGTTTCTGCCCTTTTGGGGGCCCATTATACCCGGTTGAAAGCAAATGGTTATCCTTCACTATTACCGCCCCAACCTGCCTTCTTGTACATGTGGAACGGGTCGCAACGATTTTTGCTATTTTCATAAAATATTCATCATAGCTCGGTCTCACTATCTTTTCCGACTTCATCGCCTGTAATGCATCCTTTTTTTAAAATATATGTCGAAACATTTATATAAAGGGGATACTATATATTGAAAGCAAAATGAAAGCAAATTGGTGACAAAATGAAAAGATGTCCCTGTTGTGGAATAGAGATGATCCATCATTCGTATGGCAATAGAGTATACTGGGTTTGTCCGAAGTGCGGCAAAGAGATGGTAACATCCAGGAGTGCAGAACTCATAGTGGGCACAGTACTTTAATCCATCGAGATGCCGTAGATTCTTTCCGGGTTGTCCTTGTGAATTCTGTATACATCCTCCTTGCTCATAGTCCCATCCGCCAGAAGTTTCTTCACCTTTCTCGGCACGGTCTTCAGTCCCAGCACGGCACCGGGGCGGCGGGGGTCATCAATGTAATCCGTTTCCATGAAAAATCTCGTCCCCTTTTCTAGTGCCTTCTTGAGGGCTTTTTCTGTTGACAGTACGGAAGGGAAGATGCCATGATTCTCTTCCTCAGTTACAAGGGGCGGTGAGAAATGCTTTATCACCTTCTCTCTTTTCATACCGGCATTGTCTGCCATTTTCGCCAGTTCCTTGAATCCCTCCGTTCCCATGCTCTCCGTATGAAGGACAACGGGCACGCCTGCTTCCCTTGCCATCTTCATGCCGTATGCCATTATTTCGTTGCTGTCATTCCACGCCTGCTTGTCCACCTCGAAGTGGGGGCGGCCTATCTCCCCGATGGCTATTGAACTTCCTTCAATGCACAGATGCCGGGCTTCCTCCATGCCCTTGAACATGATTTCTTTTGCCCTTTCCCTGCCGAATTTCTCTCTCAGGGCAAGATAATCTACGGGATAGGGGCCGACGGTGACGAAGATTTTTATTTCCGTGGACTGACTCACCTCTTCTGCCATTTCAAGCGTTTCCCTGTATGCCGGCAGATAGCTTTTTTCCTCGATGACTTTGTCGACCATGGACATGTGGCAGAGTACGAGGTGAGTCCCTCCGGCGTGCTTGAATTCCTTGACGGCTTCGGTGTAACGCCCGTCCCGTCGGAGATGCATATGGTTGTCGAGGATTATCATAATACTACTAATGTAATATATTAATTAAATATATAGTATAATATGGCACACGGGAATATAGGAAGAAATGTTACCGAAAACATGAGAAACATTTAAAATCACGCAGCATATAATAAATATGGTAGTAAAAATGGAAAGGACAAAAATTGCTAGCATTGTGGTGGTAATTACATTTGTTATTAGCACCTTCGGATTATCGATAATAAATGCCCATGATACTGAAGAGAGATATGCTGAAATTACATTGAGTTTTTCCAGGCCCGCTGTTGAGGGCGGTGGGGATTACATGACTGTGAGCTTGGAGGGCATAGATTCATACAGAATGGTTGCCGGAGAGCCCGTGATGCCGGTCAGTTCAACCATGCTTACATTTCCGTTGGGAACAAAAATACTTGGGGTGGAATGTACGCCGATAAATATCAAAACAATGTACCTTGAGAAAAAAATTGAACCGGCACCTAAGCCCACATTACTCAACAGCACTCTTAGTCGTGTGGTTGAAAAGAAAGAAATATACACAAGTGCCGCTCCCTATCCAGAAAGATGGTGTTATTATAGTACAGGTGGTGGAATAAATCAAGGGGAACATGTTTCACTCTTGGAATAAGAGGGGAACTTACGAGGTAAAAGTGAAAGCCAAAGATATAAATGATGCAGAAAGCGGATGGTCTGATGCCTTGGAAGTTGTAATTCCTCTGTATCATCAGCCGTTGCTTCAATGGTTGTTTGGCTGGATGAAGGAGTTCCTGTCATCGTTAATGGCAGGATAAAGTTACGAGGTGTAGATTTAGGTAGGGGATAAATCGCTTTTATGTTTTCTGAATTATTTGTGCAAACATTACACAAAAGTTTTTATTACATTGCCCTTATACAGTTAAGAGAATAAAGATGGTATATTGCCAGAACTGCGGCAGCGAAAATGTCGATGATGCCAAATTTTGTGTAAACTGTGGGGCGGAGATAAAGAAAGTCACACAGAAAAAGCAACAGCTTGAGGGGCAACCGCAGAAGCAGGAAGCTTCTCCACAGCCGGAGCAACGGAAGCCTATACAGCTCTCAACTCCATCGTTTTTATCCCGAACTACTGCTATGGTGACTGTAATTATAATTGTTGCTGCGGTTGGGTTTGCTATGGGGTTATTGATTGCAGAGTCATTTGACTGGGGTAGCGGTGGTGGTAACCACAATCCCTCTGATGGTGATACCATCACGCTATCGGTACAGGAATTTTTTGATGCATTGGAAATTAATATCGATGCACAGAACTATACCTACCATAGTAATATCAAGGGTGTGGAGGATGGCGACATTTTAAGAATTACTGGAAAAATAGACCAGCTGATGCAGCATAATGCATCGGAGATTCCGGCAATCGGCAATTATACGTCTGTACTGCTGCATCATAATGAAACGACGTCGCTTCCCGTTCATGCTATTGGCAACCTCAATGCAGTCTTTGCTGTGGGCGACGATGTGCAAGTTACTTTGCACCCGGTCGAACTGTTGGGCACGTATCCAGATATGACCAATACGACATGGTATTTATCCGGTGAATTCTTTCAGGAGCAATTTATTTTCGGGATGCTTGCCTTTGACCTCATAGTGACGCCGGACCAGATCAAGGAAGTTTAAGCATTGAAGAAATAGCGAAATACGAAGTGCTGGGCAGCATTATATGGTGCTTGGTAATTGGAATGTTTGACGAACGAAAGACACTGCGTCATTCTGATTTGATGAAGGAAATGGATATAGGACTTTCTTCAGACCTTGCGTTTCATCTGAAAAAATTGCAGGATTAGAATGTCAATTCCAAAGATAATGAAAAGTATATACTCACCCGCATGGCTATTACTTTGCCGATGTATTTGATATGTTGCTCGCCGGCAAGCAATTTCATATACTGCCAATTGTAAATACATTTTTGGCCGTAGTATATATGCAACGGCAGGAATAAATGCTGAACAAATCTGCTTTTGCAGCAACATATTATCCGTGCTTTATGTTTGTATATAAATGCTTTGTAAAGTCCCCTAGACAAATTACATATAAACCAAAACTTCTTATAACCTATTGGAGGCAAAAATGACAAGAAAAGGTAAAAGTAAAAAAGAAGAAAGCAAGTTTTTGGGAAAGAAAAGTGTACTCTTCGTAGCGATAGCTATTGTTGTCATGTTTTTGCTAAGTAGTACCAGCTTTGCATGGACAACAGATATAACTGCGGAAAAAAATGAAAACGGCATTGAAAACGGTGGCAGTAGTTCTTTTGACAGAGATGCCCGAAGCGAAGGGAAGGAGCAAAAATTAATCCATACTAATTTAGAACCTGTAGAGAAACATTCGCTTCTAAAAGAAAACTCTTTCATTAAAACAAGCGAGAATGACAATAGCCATAGAAACGTTAGTTACAGATATTTCTTGGAAAAGTGTGGAACTAGCGAGGGGGCCAACAAAAAACATGAGATAATTAAAATTGTAAAACCAGATGTGGATGCTACCACAGTTTCCACAAATAATCTCATCGTCAAAAAACATAAAATTACTGAATATGGGCTAAATAAGCTAATGGAGACTGTTGGTGTGTACGATGAAAGCCAGGATTATAACATGATTATAGACGGGCATGCCACTGGTCTAAGGCAACCTACTAATGAAGAATGGCTTGAATTCATGGATAATATTTACATTGTGGATAGCATTGATACAGCTGTTGATGGTGCGCCTTCGGCGGTGGACAACTCTTTGGATATATGGTTCCCGCCTATCGGCAATCAGGACGGTGAGGGGTCTTGCGTCTGTTTTGCTGTTGGCTACTATGAAAAAACCTATCAGGAGGCAAAGGAGCATAACTGGGACCTATCTGGAGCAAGCTGGGAAGAGGGATACTCTGGACACCCGACATCTTCTTATCAGGATAAAATCATGAGCCCTGATTTTATATATCACCAAATTTTGTATTGGCATGATAATGATGACCACGGCTCATGTTATGGTGATGCTATGAATTTGGTGCAGAGTATAGGCTGTTGTTCTTGGCAAAAAATGCCTTATGACCCGACAGATTCTGAAACATGGCCCAATGAATCAGCATGGAGGGAAGCACCGTTATATCGTGGCGAAACAGGTTACAATTATCAGTATGTGCCGGACAACGCTAGCATTACCGCTCTCAAGAGTTTCCTTGCCGATGACAACTTGGCGGTAATAAGCATAAATGCTGGCTACTATTCAGCTCTTACATCTGATGATTTATGGACAGTGGATAATTATACTCCAACTGGAACCAACCATGCTAACACCATCGTGGGGTACGATGATAATTTTGGACCTTACACCGAGGAGGGTAAAACCAGATATGGAGCTTTCAAGGTAGCAAACTCATGGGGAACAGGATTCTCCGGCGATCATAATAACGACGGCTTCTATTGGATATCATATGAGGCGATGAAAAGACGAGTGGAATACTACATGTTCATGGATGACAAGATAGGGTATAAACCTGAATTGTTATCTGTTTTTGAAATAAGTCACAACAACAGGACAGATTGTGATATTTCAGTGGGTATGGGGTCTACCGACAGTCCAGATGTAACGAAAGACTTTAACAACTGGGCGTGTGGAGAAGGCAAATGGCCTGCTTCATTTCCGTCAAACAAAATCGTTTTTGACATAACAGAGTTTAACAATAGCATATCAACGCCCATAGGGAAGAATTTTTTCCTGAGAGTTTATGATGGTGGAAGCTCTACAACTGGAACAATCACCAATTTTTCTGTTGAATACTACAGCAATTATACTGCTGAGACTCTTATTGCCCAGGATAACTCGATTGACCCTCCAGTAAGTACATTAAATGGAGGTTATGTGTATGCTCAGACAGGACCATTTGCTACTTCCTTTGCAGATGATGTGGGGGTTAAATCCATCAATTATCCAAAAAATGGAGAGGCATATCCACTTGGGGACTATGCTGTTAATGCTACCATACACAACTATGGTACCAACAATCAAAACAATGTCCCAACAAACTGCTCTATTTATAAGATTAAATATACACCAGCTATGGCATTCTCTGATGACATAGAATATGGTACGAATGGATGGACTGCTTGGGGAAATTGGTCTCTCACCACATATAACTCTAATAGCTCGTCCCATTCATGGTACTGTGGAAATGAAACAACTCGTGAATATAATGACAATTGGAATGAGTGGCTTGTCAGTCCTTCAATAAACCTTTCTGGCTATGATATCTCAAAAACAAGTCTAACATTCTGGACATGGTATGATACTGAATCATGCTGCGACTACATGCGTTATGGAGCAAGTCCAGATAATATGACATTCTATTACCATGATGGCACGGAGCTAATAGGAACTCCTAGTGGATGGGTCAAGATTACATTTCCATTTGATCCATCTTTTGTCAATGCAGCAACTGGACACACAAATGTTGCATTTTGGTTCCGTAGTGACGGTAGTGTGCACGATTATGAAGGTTGCTATATCGATGACGTGAAAATAGAAGCAGGAACTGTTTCTTATGAATTCAATTATAGCAATGAGAAGACCATTTCAAGCCTTAACTCAGGAAATGATGAATATGTGAATTTCAATACGCCTTGGAGTGTTAGTCAATTCGGTGATTATTTAATAAGCGTGACCACAAATTTGACAGGAGATGAATATGCTCATAACGACCAGAAAAATATTTCAATTTCAATCATGCCTTTTGTTGTGTATGTAGATGATGACTTCAGTCCTTCCACGCCTGGATGGAGCGTGACCAATTTCAGTACTATACAGGCTGGGGTGGATGCGGTAACACCTTCAGGCACAGTACATGTGTTCAATGGAACCTATAACGAACATGTAACGGTTGATAAAGCAGCAATTATTCTGGGAGAGAATACGACTGGCACTATGGTAAATGGAACGGGAAATGAAGCCTTTGACATCCAGGCTGATAACGTTGAGATAAGCAATTTCACCATCGGGGATTGCCAGTGTTACCAGGGGATCAGGGTTGATAACGCCAATAACTTAGTAGTAAAGAATATCAATATTCCCGGCAATGAGGACATAGATTGCCATGACTCACAGATTACCATATCTAATAGCACCCTAGACGACGTAGATTGCCATGACTCACAGATTACCGTATATAATAATACTGTGGACTACATGTGGTGCGATTATTCTCAGGCTGAAATACATAACAACACTATTCGGGTTATTAACATGTGGGCATCTCCCTCATGCACCATCGAAAACAACTCATTTAATATTTATGGGGGCATACAGCTGGAAGGTTATATGAAGAACCATTTCATCCAGGATATAAAAAACAACGACATAAACGGCAAACCAATCTATTATTATCTAAATCAAACTGATATGACCATTGATGGCTGGAGCAATGTCGGCGAAATCATCCTGGCGAACTGCAGCAATGTGACCGTCAAAAATCTTGCTATTTCTGAATCCTATTTGGCTATAGAAACCGCCTTCTCGCACAACATCAGTATCACGGATAACACCCTTCAACATGGCAGCTACGGCGTCTATACCCACACCGGCTCGTCAAACATCTCCATCGACAACAACACCATAGCTGTGGGTTTGGGAGTATACATATTTTCGTCAACATCAAGATATCCCATCACTGATGTTATGGTGACCAACAACGACATCCACGACAACTGGCAGGGAATATACCTGGGCTATAGCACAACCGGCAACCAAATCAGCAACAACACGATTTATGAAAACAGTCGTGGATTAAATGTATGGGATTCCTCAGGAAATGAAATTACGGGCAACAGCATTTACGACAACTATGATTTTGGTATCTATCTGGAAGAGGGCAATAACAATCTCATTTACCACAACAACTTCATCAACAATACTCAGCAGGCATACGATGCTTACACAATCTACGCCGCCGACTATTATGGCAGCGGGTTCTGGGATGGTACATGGACCTGGACTAATTTGATCGGTGATGGAGAATGGCAGTGGAGCACGGGTTACGGCGCTAGACTATTTTTAGATTCTGCACCGTATACTTCTGGAACACCTGGTCCAGAAAACCACTGGCTCAATAAGACACTGTCTCTTTCAGACACATCAGGAACAGTCACCGTGGAATGCAGTCTTGATTACGACGGCACTGCCCATACATACTGGTTTACGGCAACCAACGGCAGTTATACCAAGAATTTCCCAATCGACTTTAGCGTTGGACCCTTCCAGTTTGAGACATTCACATTCGATATATCAGAGTTTGCTGGACAATCTGGCGTCACCATTGGGTTCCACGTCAACATGACAAGTGATGGCAACGAATGGTTTGAGCAACGGTGGCTCTACGTCAACACGTCGAATAACATCTGGCACAACGGTTATCCATCAGGCGGCAACTATTGGAATGACTTTGACGAACCATCCGAGGGAGCATACGATAACTATTCCGGAGCGGATCAGGATGTACCGGGGAGCGACCGCATAGTTGACGGTGGCTCGCTGAACCCATATTACATACCAGGAGTAAATAACCAGGATACCTATCCGCTCACGCATCCGTGGGGAGCGATTCCTCCACTGGTAAACTTCAGTTATATACCATCAGTGAATATCAATGCAATGGAAACCATCCACTTCACCGATTTATCCACCGACCTTGACGGCACCCCTGTTAATTGGACATGGGACTTTGACGACGGAACCATCAGTTATGACCAAAATCCAAACCATCAATATGTAGCACCTGGCGTTTATAATGTAGTTCTCACCGTCCGCGATGATAGCTATGAATATGACTCATTGAACCGGCTGATCACCGTCTATTCAGGAAGCTGGAACTACTGGAATGATTCACCAAACATGTGGTCCATCCCCGACGGCAATGTTGGCATTGGAACCAATAACCCGCAGGCGAAGCTTGATGTGCGTGGCTCTGCAACATTCAATGACGACGGTGGAGATAATGATTTCAGAATAGAAGGAACAAGCGAGCCAAATCTGTTCTTCGTTGATGCTAATAGTAACTGCATTGGTATCGGTACAAACACACCGTCGTACGGTTTGGACCTTCACGGTAAAGATATACGTATTTACAATCCCACAGGCTATAGCAGATTAATCATAGATGTCATGGGGGTAAAAGGAAGGTTGGGCTCCGATCTGGGCGGCTTTTTCTTCGCCTGCGACACCAATGGCAAAGAAGTCAAGTTTTTGGTCACCCAAGGTGGGATTTTATCCCATGCACTGCGACTACTAGGCAACAGCAACGGAGCGGTGTTCAACGAGGGCGGGCTGGACCGGGATCTTCGTGTGGAAACCACGGGTAATACGCATATGCTGTTCATCGACGCCGCCAACAATTATGTTGGCATTGGAACGAATAGTCCACAAAGAGCGCTCCATATCAACGGTGTCATGCGACTCGAACCAACATTGCAACCTGGCAGTCCATCACAGGGTGACATTTACAGTGACAGCGGTGACGGTCATCTATATTACTACAACGGGAGTAGTTGGATACAAATCGGCTAATATCCCTCTTCCCTCTTTTTCTCTTTATTTGCCTGTTTTCTTTATTTTAAACTCTCCATAGCATATGGGCGTAAATTCTAAATAATCGCCTTCGTTTGTCACATGTTTTTCCTCCTCATCAAAATCCTTTCTACTAGGAGTATAAAACATCAAGATGTTCTTGGGATTCCATAGCATTCCTTTCTATCTTGCAGGAATTATCCCAAATTAATATCTATCAAGGAAACTTACAATTCAGAAGCAAAATTAATCATGTTACGGTCTTGCAGGAGTGTCAGGTTGTTGAAAGTTTTTTATAATTTGTCTCGTTTAGCTGTTTCATGGACGTTCTCGTTACAGGAGGAGCAGGCTTCATCGGCTCTCATCTGTCAGAAGAACTGGCGAAGGACAATGAAGTTACAGCTATAGATAATCTTTCCACAGGAAAATTGGAAAATATAAGGCGTTTGATTGACAACAAAAAAATTGTTTTTAAAAAAGGAGATATCCGCGATTTGGAATTTTTGAAGAGCGAGTTCGAAGGAGCAGATTATGTTTTTCATCAGGCTGCCGTTGTTTCTGTTCCAAAAAGTGTTGAAAAGCCTTTATTAACTAATGACGTCAATACAAATGGAACCTTAAGCGTTTTAATTGCAGCGAGAGATTGCAATGTAAAAAAAGTTGTTTTCGCTTCATCATGTGCCGTTTACGGAGATAATCCGCATTTACCATTAAAGGAGGATATGTTACCAATGCCTTTATCACCATACGCTTCATCAAAGTTGGCTGGAGAATATTACTGCCAGGTTTTTACAAAGGCATATGGTTTGTCTACTTCCTCTCTTCGTTATTTTAATGTTTATGGGCCAAGGCAGGATGTAAACTCAGATTATGCTGCTGTCATTCCAAAATTCATAAAAAGAGTTTTGGAAAATAAACCGCCAATAATTTACGGAGACGGAGAGCAAACCAGGGATTTCATTTTTGTAAAAGATGTTGTTAATGCAAATATATTGGCGGCAGAAAGCAGTGCAACGGGCATATTCAATACCGCTTCCGGGGAAAAAACAAGCATAGATGAACTTGCAAGTACACTAATGAGCATAACGGGAACAAATCTTAATCTAATCCATGAAAAACCAAGGCAAGGTGATATAAAGCACAGCGCAGCAGATATCTCAAAGGCAAGAGAAAAATTAAATTTTAAGCCCAAACACTCATTAGAGGAAGGGTTGAGAGAAACGGTAAAATGTTTCAAAAAATGAAGGAGAAAAAATGAAAATATGCTATCTTGCAAATGCCGATAGTATCCATACACAAAGATGGGTAAAGTACTTTGCAGATAAAGGGCATGAGGTGCATCTAATCTCGCCCAGACCTTTTGGAGACTGTAACATCGAAAATGTGAAATTGCATCTACTCAAGAGATTACATCCTCAAATAAGGTTCATATCTTTTATAGCAAATCTGCCACTCGAAATAATCCAGGTTAGGAAGCTAATAAAGAAAATCAAGCCAGATATTATTCATGCCCATTACATCGCAGATTATGGATTCCATGCCGCTTTAACGAACTTTCACCCTTTTATCCTTTCCGCTTGGGGTAGCGATGTTTTAGTAACACCTAAGAAATCATTTATCGTAAAAATGATGGTCGAATATGCTTTAAAAAAAGCAGATACGGTAACAACAACCGCTAAATTTATGGGCAAATATTTGACCAAAGAATTTGGATTGCCAGAAAATAGAATCGTGAGAATCCCTTGGGGAATAGATTTGAAAATATTTCATAGAGGATATGAGGAAGAAGTTAAAAAGCTCAGAGAAAAATTGGAAATAAAAGATAATTCCCCGGTCATTATTAGCAATAGGGCTATACACCCAAAATATGAAATTCAGACTATAGTGGAAGCTATTCCACACATTACTAAAAAACATCCCAATGCAACATTAATATTCATAAGAGGTAACGGAGATAAAAATTTTGAAAAAATCATAAAAAAGAGAATATCTGAACTTGGCATTGATAGTAACATTAGATTTATACCAAGATTTATTTCTCCAAAGGAGATGGCGGTATATTTAGACACATCTGATATTTTAATTTCCATACCAAAAACTGATCAGTTTGCAAGTAGTGTAATGGAAGGAATGGCATGCGGGGCTATCCCAATTGTAAGCGATATAGAGGCGTATAAACAATACTTAAAAGATGAAGAAAATGCATTTTTCATCAATCCAGATGATCCAAAAGAGCTTACAGAGAAAACAATTTTTTGCATTGAACATCCAGAATTAAAAGAAACGTTTTATAAAATAAATAAAAAATTTATTGAGGAGGATGAAGATTGGAGCAAAAATGCTGTTAAAATGGAAGAATTATATAAAAATTTGTTAGGGAGATAAAATGAAACGGAAGATACCTTTGTTTAAAATATATTGGGACGAAGAAGATGTAAAGGCCGTAACTGACGTAATAAGAAGAGGAAGCTATTGGGCTACAGGTCCAGAAATAAAAGAATTTGAAGATAAGGTTGCAGAATTTGTTGGAAGAAAACATGCGGTTGCATTTAACTCTGGAACATCAGCTCTTCATGCAATTCTTTTAGCTTACGGGATTGGGAAAGGAGATGAGGTAATAGTTCCTTCCTTCACTTTTATTTCAACTGTTAATGCTCCTTTGTTTGTAGGAGCGAAATCAGTATTTGCTGAAATAGAAGATGAGACGTGCGGGTTATCTTCAGAAGATGTGAAAGGAAAAATTACTGAAAAAACAAAAGCAATAATGCCAATCCATTACGGTGGCTCTCCATGTTTACATATAAAAGAATTAAAAGAGATAGCTGAGGATAACAATTTACTGCTTATAGAAGATGCCGCTGAATCTCTAGGAGCCAAAATAGACCATAAAATGGTGGGCTCCTTTGGAGATGCTGCCATGTTTAGTTTCTGCCAAAACAAAGTTATCACAACCGGCGAAGGCGGGGTGATATTAACAGATTCAAAAGAAATTTATGAAAAATTGAAATTGATATGCTCTCATGGTAGAACAGAAAGTGGAAATTATTTTTCGTCAGCTGGAAAGATAAATTATGTAGCTTTGGGATATAACTTTAGAATGCCAACAATAATCGCAACTTTAGGAATTTCCCAACTAAAAAAGATAGATAAGATAACAAAGATGAGAAGAAAAAATGCAGAGCATTATACAAAAAGTTTAGAAAAAATTGATGGAATTAAACCGCCTGCTTCTCTAAGCAATTTTTTTCATGTTTACCAGATGTATACAATACAAGTTGAAAATGGATTGAGGGATAAATTGAAGGATTATTTAGCGGAGAAAGGAGCATTCAGTAAAGTTTATTTTGATCCGGTGCATCTCACTAAGTTTTATCAGGAAAAATTTGGTTTTAAAAAAGGCGATTTGCCATTGACAGAGGAAATATCTAAAAAGGTTTTGACATTACCTATGTATCCAACATTAAAAAAAGAAGAAATAGATTATGCTACAGATATAATAAAACGATTTATGGGGGAAGAACATGAAAAATGAGCTAAAAGGAAAAACGATTTTGGTTACAGGAGGAACCGGATCGATAGGAAGGGAAATTGTTAAACAAATTCTGAAATGTGATATAGAAAAAGTTATAGTTTTCAGCAGGGATGAGATAAAACAATTTTTGATGAGGCAAGAAATAGACGATGATAGATTAGATTTTATTATGGGGGATATAAGAAATTATGAGAGTATAGAATCAGTTTTTGAAAGAAACAAAGTTGATATGGTTTTTCATGCTGCAGCTATGAAACATCTTGTTGTATGCGAAGAGGAGCCAATAGAGTGTTCAAACACAAATATAACGGGAACTCATAACCTGATGCGTTTGTGCATTAAATATAAAGTATCGAGAGTTATTACTATCAGTACTGACAAAGCAGCTTCACCAACAAGTGTAATGGGTGCATCAAAATTTATTGCAGAAAGAATTACGCTAAATGCCACTTTTTTAACCAACGATGAACAAAAGTTTTGTTGCGTTCGTTTTGGAAATGTTGCAAATTCAAGAGGTTCTGTTATCCCGATAATGGTTAAAAGGGTGATTGACGGAAAAGATATTTGGGTTTCCAATCCCGACGTTACAAGATTTATTATGAGGATATCTGATGCTGTTGAATTAGTCTTGAAAGCTGCTGAAATCACACAAGGGGGAGAAATCTTCGTATTGAAAATGAAATCATTTAGATTGGGTGATTTAGCGAATGTGATGAAAGATAGAATTTCTCCATTACTTGAGAAAAAAATTGATATAAATTACACAAAATTGGTAACAGGGGAAAAGTTACATGAAGATTTGTTGAATAAGATAGAATATAAAAATTTGGTGGAGAACGAAGGAATGTATATTGTTTTAAGCAATATCATACGTTATAAGAAATATCCAGATTTTAAGAAAAGTAAAATCACCGAGTATGATTCATCATCGGTTCAACAAATTAGCTTAGATGAACTGGAAGAAATAGTGTTGGAATATTTAAAAGAAAAATCCTTTATACAGGATAGAGATATCTCTAATACCGGCGATCTAATTTAACATAATTATGGGGTAAGAGAAAAATGTATATTACAGGTATCGGCAGAACAAAATTTGGCATTCTTAGCAAATCATTACCAGAATTGGTATATGAAGCTATGGACAAAGCTATAGAGGATAACCCACTTGAGATTACTGATATAGATGCTGTTATTGTTGCCAATTTTTTAGCTGGTCCAAATCAAGGTCAACTCCATTTAAATTCTCTTGTCTCAAGTTTATTGCCTGGAATGAATCTGCCTATCTTTAGAGTAGAAGCTGCATGTGCATCAGGAGGGATAGCTGTTCATCAGGCATTGTCCATGCCTAAAAAATTTGAAAATATACTTGTAGTGGGAGTTGAAAAGTTAAATGATCAGCCCACCAAAACAGTTACAAGAAATCTTGCAATGGCAGGAGATGTACTACGTGATCAAAAAGAAGGTCTTATATTCCCTGCACAGTATGCAATCGTAGCGGATCAATACTTAAATAAATATAGTGCAACACATGATGATTTAGCTTTGGTTTCTTTAAAAAACCATAGAAATGCGACACTTAATCCCTTAGCACACTTTCATTATAAAGATGTAGATTTGGAAACTATCAATTCTTCCCCAATGGTATGTTCTCCATTAAATTTGTTTGATTGCTGTGCCATTTCTGATGGAGCAGCATCCATTGTTTTATCTAGAACAAAAAAATCTGATCAAGATGTTAAAATAATAGGTTCTGCAGTTAATACCGATGCGTTATCCCTTTCACAGCGAAAAGAATTAACTACCTTTAAAGCAGCAAGATTGGCAGCTAAAAGTGCATATGAAATGGCTAAGCTCAGCACAAAAGATATTGATACAGCAGAAGTACATGACTGTTTTACTATAGCGGAAATCATTGCGATGGAAGATCTTGGTTTCTGTAAAAAAGGTGAAGGAACAAAACTTATTAGAAATGATGAAACTACTTTGTCTGGTAGATTGCCTATCAATACTGATGGAGGTTTGATTGGCGATGGACACCCAGTTGGAACAACTGGAATAGCCCAAATTTGTGAGGTTGTTCAACAGCTTAGAGGAGAAGCTGGAAAGAGACAAATATCAAATGCAAAAATTGGTTTAACCCACAACATTGGTGGGGCAGGTGGAACAGCAGTTGTTCATATATTGGAGGGATTCAAATGAAATACAGATGCGATTCATGTGGCAGAGAATGGGATTATCCAGTGAAAACTTGTATTTTTTGTAATAAACCGATTTCTATAGTAGATGTAAGCAAGTATACCGTTGAAGGAATCACCCAAGTATTTGTGCCATCAGATAATCATCCTGTAACGCCCTATTATATAATGTTGTTAAAGGATTCAAACAGATCATATAAGTTTCAAAAAACCTTTGAACACCATGAAATTGGAGATATAATTTACACGAAAGGAAAAAAGGAAGGGGAGTATACCATAGGTGTAATAGGAACAGGTGTTACTGGTAAAGGTATCGTCGAGGTGGTTGCAAAAGCCGGAGATAAAGTTATCCTCAAAAGTAGAAGTGAAAAATCGCTTGAAAAAGCGATGGATATAGTTTCAAGGAATTTGTCAAAAGGAATAGAACCCGAAGAATTGGAGATAACTCTTAGCAAAATAATGGCAACAACTCAGTATGAACCTCTTGCTAATGCTGATTTAATAGTTGAATCAGTTATAGAGGATTTAGATGCTAAACGAAAAATATTTCAAAAATTAGATTCTATTTGTAACCCCGACATTATTTTAGCAAGTAACACATCCTCCCTTTTAATATCTAAAATAGCAGAAGATGTAAAGCATCCTGAAAGAGTGGTTGGAATGCATTTTTTCAACCCCATCCCAAAAATGAAGTTAGTAGAGATTATAAGAACAGAAAAAACATCAGATAATGTGTTGAAAAAAACTCACGAGTTTGCTAGAAGATTCAATAAGATATCAATTAATGCAAAAGATGCTCCTGGTTTTATAGTAAATAGATTATTGTTCATAATGATTAATGAAGCATGTCATATGCTAGATGAAAGGGTTGCAAGCGTTAAAGACATAGATAAAGCAATGAAGTTGGGTGCAAACCATCCAATGGGCCCATTTGAACTTGCTGATCTAATAGGATTAAACCTATGTCTAGAAATTATAGAAAATTTAAATATTTCATTTGGCGGAGATAAGTTTGAACCGAGTGATACATTAAAAAATCTTGTAAAAGAAGGAAATTATGGACGAAAAACTGGGAGAGGGTTCTATGAGTATTGAGATGTTGGAAAACACTCTCTCAGCTTTTGGTATTAAAGGTTAAAAAATGCAGGAATCATTATGGTGATGATAAAACATCGAAAAGAATGGTAAAAATATTAAATGAAATCGAGGTTACACCAAAGTTGTTGCAAAAAGGGTAACTTATTAAGTATAGGTTGAGAATATGAAAAAAGTAGTGGTAGTGGGTGCTGGAGGATTTGGTCGAGAGGCAATAGAGATTTTCAAGGATATAAATAAGATTGAGAAAAAGTGGGATATTTTAGGTTTTATAGATGACGATCCTGCAATTCACGACAAGTATATCAATGGTTTCCCTATAATTGGTGGGTTAAATTGGTTAATTGAGAATAGTAAGGAGATAAGGTGCGTTATTACAATTGGAGATCCAAAAACAAAAAAATTGATTGCAGATAAACTAGAAAATAATGGGATTAATTTTATTAATGCCATTCATCCATCTGTTATAATGTCTGAGTATGTAGAGTTGGGCAAAGATGTAATAATATGCGCAGGGAACATATTAACTGTAAACATTAAGGTTGGTAGTCATGTGATACTTAACATAAACTCCACAGTAGGTCACGATACGATTATCGAAGATTACTGCAGTATAATGCCAACTGTCAAGATAAACGGAAATAACCATCTTTATAAGGGAGTCTATGTAGGAACTGGTGCATCATTTATCCACCAAGTTTCAGTCGGTATGTGGACTACAATTGGTGCAGGTGCAGTAGTGACCAAAGATATTCCTCCAAATGTTGTTGCAGTAGGTGTTCCTGCAAAAGTGATAAGGAGAAAAAATGAAAAGTTTAATAAAAGCATTTAAACTTGGAATAATTTGCATAATGCTATCTATCCTAAGAATAATATTTGTGGGAGAGACGGTATGGGAATTAAAGGAGAAATGCAACAGTACTACTAATAAATACTTACAGAAAATGTATGTTAGGTTGTTTGAAAAGAAATTACGTAGATTTGGTTCATGGATTGGCTATAATGCCATAATTGGCGCTCCTCCAATTTTCCCGCATGGAATGCATGGGATATTTATTTCTGGTGGGACAAAAATAGGTAAAAATTGTGTTATCTTTCAACATGTTACGATTGGCTCTAATACGATAAGAGATTCAAAGGGATATGGTACTCCTGAAATTGGGAATAATGTTTATATTGGTGCAGGAGCAAAAATAATGGGGGGGTGAAAGTTGGAAATAATGTCCGAATTGGGGCAAATTGTGTTGTAGTCGAGGATATAAAGGATAATTGTGTTGTTGTGCTCCACAAACCAAGGGTTATACAAAAATCAGATTTAGACAATAGATATTTAACCAAGGACGTTGACGGTAAGTGGGTGTACCGGTATGGTGATGGTAAATTGGAAGAAATGAAAGAGTGAATTAATTTAGTGCTAAAATAAAAGTGTGCTAGATATTTTCACAATTTATTGCTGTTTATGTCCTACTTCCTCTCTAGTCTACTTTCCGTCCAAACCATCTTTTATCTGCAGAGAAGCTGTATCATGAATGATTTATCTCATATTATTTTTCCATCTGCCTTAAGTGTATCATCTACAAAATGTCTTATTGTCATTTTCCATTTCGACGATCCTTTAACCGTCTCATTTTTTATCAGCATCTTTAAGGTTAAGCAAACCTATTGCTTTAAGAAGGGTTATCACCTGTGTTTTTTCCATGAATGAACCCTCCTTAAATAAGTAATTGCAATCCTTTAATAAGTCGGGGTAATTTTTGAGAATCTTGATGTTTTCCTCAAAAATGGAGTTAATCTTTTCCCGTAATGCTTTGTTTGTTTTCCACCAATATTCTGTAGGATTCATGCTGCTATGCCTTTGGTTTATGTCCAATCTGCGGGTAACCATCTGCATTATTAATCTCGCTTTATTATAAATATCCATAAAAAACATCGGATACTTTGGTGCCAGGTTATATTTCTCCCATTTGTAATTTGAGAATTTAGGCAGGAATTTGTTAATCCATTTAAGGTATATCGCCTCCCTACACCTATATCTGGGATGGATCTTCATAGCATAATCAAGAAAATCTACATATAAAAATGGTGACGAAAACTCCGTAAATTGTTCTATCATCCTATAACCATTAAAGACTCCATTAATGCACCGCTCATAAAAGGCAAATAGTTCATCATTTTCGTAATTGAAGTAGTTTCTATCTGAAAGATTTTTAAACTTATTTATTAGTTTGGTAGAGTAAGATGTTTTGTTTAATATTTTATCGTCAATTGCATTATGTTTTTTATCTTGCAAATAAGAACCCAATATTAAATCACCAATTTGTCCAGTGTGAACCAATCCAAAATACTGAAAAGAAATCTTCCTTAAGCAGTTGTACGCGTGAGCAGAACCACTATATAAAACCAAGCCATCATTGGAGCCCACAATTTCATCTATATTTTTCATCAAATAGTTTCCATTATCTAAGCCATAAAAAAGGAATTCAAAATGATTATCCAGGCAGATTTTTTTAGCAATTTTCTCGTCGGGATGATCGCTTTCAGAAAAAGTGAGGCATGTAATGCTATTGAAACCTAATTTTTTAGCATAGGCAACATTCATTCTTGAATCAAGACCACCGCTTAATGTTGCGATGTGCGAATACCCGTATTCCAAATCCTTTTCGTACTCTAATTTAACTGCCTCTTTGAATCTTCTGTCCAGTTCTTTGATAATTTCTGCCTCGTTTCCTTCTATATATGGTTCGCTTGATAACTTGTAATATTCTTTCAACGAGATTTCCCCATTCTCGTAAATCAAAACATTTCCTGGGGGAAGTTTCTTGATTTCTACAACCAATGTTGAATCGCCAAGCATATATGCAAATGTTAAAAGACAATAAGCACCCTTAACATCAAGATGCGGTGTAAATCCAACTTTCCTCATTCCTTCGGCAACAACCTTTAATTCTGATGCAAAAATCAATATACCCGAGTCTTTATCAAAAAAATAATACACGGGCTTGGAAGCAAGGTGATCTGTAAAGACAATAAACTTGTTTTTTGCTGAGTCATATAAAAACCCGGCAAAATTACCCCTCAATTTCTTAGCGAATTTCCAGTCGTATTGGTCATACAACTTCAAGATAAGTTCGCTTAGCTCTGTTGTGTCATATTGATGTAAGAGATTATGGGAGTTTAATATTATCCCATCTGTACAAATTAAATTATCCCCAGCCTTTTGAAATATTTTATCTTTTTGAAATTTATTCACTGAAAAACGACCAAAACTTGCCCTTGAAAATTTTGCAGAATCTGTGAGATAGGTAATGCTATTCTCTTTGTGAAAGACATCTGACAAGTCAATTTCTTTCTCTATTTTTTCTGAAATCATTCCCCATATTCCCGGCATAAAGTCACCTCCATGGTATCAGTGAATGTGTTAAGTATTTAAACATGTCTTTATCTTCTTTTGTAAGGAAAAATTTGAGCATTATTATCAGGCAGCCACTCAGTATTATTCCCCCAAGTAAATACGGATTTACAAATAACATGCCAAATTTAAACAGGGCTATTGATATAATAACAACTACCAACATTCTCAAATACCATCCAACATCAACTTTTATGGATAAATGTTTTACCGTCAAATACAAACTAATAAGGGCCCCTAAAATTAAGGATATTGTGGTTGCTATCGCTGCTCCATCAATGCCCATTCGCGGTATCAAAAAAATATCCATCAATATATTAACCACAATAACAAAAGTAGATACTTTTAAGGGTAAATCCGGTCTTCCAATTGCTGAGAGAGATGCACCTATCGGCTGAGCCATACCTCTTATCACGGTTCCGATGAGTAATATTTGCAGTGGTAAGACAGCATAAATAAATTTTTCCGTGAATAAAATCGTAATAATATCTCTTGCAAAAAAGCCCACTCCCAGTCCAGCTAATACTAAGAGGACAATGCAGTACTTCATTACTTTGTCTATCATTTTATTTAAGGCATTATGGTTGTTTTTGTGCCAATATTCAGTAACAGCGGGATATGTTACCCTTTGTATACCCTGTGGTATAAACCAGAAAAATTTTGCAAGCACCAGAGCCACGCTGTAATATCCAACATCTGATGCCACTAAAAAATAACCAATCAAAATAATATCCAATCTATTATTCATTTCATTTACAGCATTTGCTCCAGCCAGTTTCCAGCCAAAAGATGTAAGCTCCTTTGAATGCACAATCCCTTCAGATAAATTCCAATGAACTTTATTTTTGTTAAGAAGATAGAGTCCAAAAATAATAGGCAGTATGGGTGAAAAGACAATTCCGATTATCGCCCCTGTTACCCCAAGGCCAGAAGCTACAAACATTATTATAAAAAAAGCCATAGAAATTTGTTGAAATATAATTAAAAAAGCAAAATGCTTCATTTTCCTTAAGCCATTCAGCACACCCATCTGTGTCTGAAAAAAAGCCGCTAACGGAAAAACTATGCATAATATTGGAATAAGATTAGAGAGTTCCGGCATGTCAAAAAAAGCCGTGACATACGGGGATAAAAGGTACAAGACAACGCTTGTAATCGCTCCAAAAACAAGAGAAATTAAAAGACCGGAAGATGAAATTTTGGATATTTTTTCCCTTTTCTCTTTGTACTGAGCTACGTATTTGACGACTGCAGGGGAAAGTCCAAGATTGGCGGGAATAAGAAATATTGCATAAATTGTAAAAATAACCGAATACAATCCTAAACCGTCAGGTCCTAACCATCTGGCGAGTACGGGACGAATAATAAATCCTATAAGCAAGGTAATGATGGAGCTGGAAAAAACCCAGCCTACGTCAAAACCAAACTTTTTTACATCTTGTAATTCCGTTTTAGCACCCCCTGTATGAAAGGGCATATGCTTTCACATTTCCGTTGGTGTAAATGAGTGGAGCACATTCTGTTTCTATCCCGTATTCCTTTACAAAATCTGAGATATAACCTTCTTCACCATAGTTATAACGGGACTTTCCCATATGGATGCGAGTTACATATTTATCATTCCAGTCTGGATGATTTAAAAAATAATTTCTCCAAATAAATATACTGTTATCTTTAGAGGACATATTGACATATTCCTCATGGCCTACTATATAAGGAATAATATTCCCATAATATATATCAGTTATAGGATTGCCGCAGGACATTTCATACAATGTTTTGGCTGCCGCCATTTCCGATTCTGTCCAGGAAGCCCTACTGGAAGAATAACCAGAATAAAAAAGAGGGGATGTCTGATTTGTGGGAGGAGTTATCTGGGCAAGGAATATTATGGAGATTATGATAACTCCTATTCCAACCAATTTTACAGCACGGCTATTCATGAAACTGCATAATTTAAATATTCCTGCAACCCCAATTATTGAGAGGGGCACCATCATAAAAATATACCATCGCCAAGGAATAATATACCGAATTGAAAGAATATAAGAAACTGTTATAGAACCGTAAAGGACGAGGAAAATCAGAATCATACTGAATTTCTCTCCACTCCTCCCTTTTTTTGATAGGGAAAATAGAGATACAAAAATTGCAAAAAGCATTGGTATCAAAAAACTAGACCTAGTCAATAGAATGATGGTATATGGCAAGGAGTATTCAAGTAGATTGTTTGGCAAGATTGATTTGCCGGTCGAAAAAATGTGTGTAATAGCAGGTATGATGAGTCTGTCAAAAAATGAACGATGGTCTGCCCCTTTTATACTCCACATAAATATAATCATCATTCCAAAAATGATGAAAGAAATAAGGGTAGCAGTGGTATTTCTTGAATTAACACCGCTTTTTACGTTAAATATCTTATTATAGGCCATGTTTCCGATATATATTGTGACCATGGAACTAAAAGTTATAAGGGTTGCTAATGAATGTGTTAAAATCAAAGCTGGGAAAAAAAGTAGAAGGAGCATTAGATAAATTGTCTGGTGTATTCTTTTTGAATTGAGAACAAGGATTAGGTATAAGGCGATGATAAATAACGCAACTCCTAATGTCATAGGAATTATAGAAACACCATATTGGATAGAATAGCCGGAGAGAGAGTATACTAACGCAGAAAGCAAAGCAATTTTATCATCAAAAAATTTTCTAGCAATCAAAAATATGAACAAGGTCGGTATCATACAGCTTCCGGCAAACCCAATTGAAATGAATGTGGTATCCTGTATCGATAATAAAGAAATGATAGATGTAATCCCGCTCAGTAAGTGGAATATAGGTAGGTTATAGTATGGATTTATTCTATACTGGCCGGGTGTTATATGTCCTGTCTCAATTGTTTCTTTAATCCATTGAGTATGCCACCATGGGTCTTGACCGTAAATTCCTGCAGAGCCATAGTAAGCAGAATACCTTATCACTATGGAAAGAATTATTATCTCAAATAAAACAAGCCACAAATAATAATTTTTCTTGGTGTCACAGCCGAATATATGCAGTATAATGGGAACAGCTGCAAGGGAACATAAAAAAAAGTATATTGGGGGTTCGTAATATAGAGTTGTATGCGAAATCCAAATTATTAAAAATACTAATAGAAAGAAAATAGCAATTCCTGCTAAAATAAAATTTTTGCTAAATAAAACATTAGGAATTTTGTGTGTTGCCTTTTTTCTAAAAATAATATATAAAAAAGAAGGAAGGAACATCAATACAGAATAGTGAAAATGATTGTTGCCGCATACAATTGATTCTATTAAGATGAAAATACCTCCTAGCATTCCCAAAATTGCAATTGCCGAATCCAATCCTATTTCCTTCAACTTTGATAGATTAAATGCAAATCTCATGTTACTTTTCCAATACTTCATTAATCACGCTTTCGACCTTCTTTGTAACCATTTTCCAACTATGATTTTTCACTACATAACCTCTCCCGTTTTTACCCATATTTTCACTTAATTTTTTATCTCTTAAAAGTTTTATTATTGCCTTAGCTAATTCTTCTGGATTTTCTGGTTCGACTAAGATTCCTGCATTCTGTTGTTCAATAAACTCTAGATTTGTGATTCTGGAAGATACTATTGGCTTTTCACATCCCATGTACTCATAAATTTTTAATGCAGACGAGCCAGATTTCATTCTTCCTTTTGTAAGTGGTGCAGTGCAAATATCACTTGCATTAATGTATTTTGGAACTTCTTCATAAGGAACTGCTCCAGTGAAAATGAATTTATCTTCTAGGCTTAACTTTTTTATCATCCTTATTAACTTTTCTTTCATCATCCCACCTCCAACAATCAAAAATTTTGTGTTCGGAACTTCCTTTAATATTAATGGAACAGCTTCTATTAAATATTCTACGCCCTGCCATGGCGCCATTTTTCCGACAAAACAGACATATTGGTAAGATTCATCTAAATTTAACTCTTTAATGCACTCCTTTTTATCCATCGGCTTAAATAAATCTGTGTTTGCACCATTCTCGATTACAACTATTTTTTCATCTGGGATGTGATATACTTTTTTTATTTCTTCCTTTAAACTTTTTGTCACAGCAACAATTTTTTTTGCGTGTTTGTAATTGAGTTTTTCAATAATCTTTCTCATAACAAATATTCTGATAGCCGGTTCGCTTCTCATTTTAGCTTCCTTAATAGATAGGCCATTTACCTCAGCTACTCGCGGGACATTAAACAATGGGGAGATAATTGAGGAAGCAATACCTGTATTGGAACGTGCATATATTACATCAGGTTTTGATTTAATAAAATAATTGAAAAGGTATAAAAATAGCAGCAGTTCGTATATCATAAAGCGCATGATGCCTCTACCAACAGTTGGGATATACCTAACTTCGAATTTATGATTTTCAAAAATACAACCTTTCTCTTCGGGAGCAAAAAGGATCGCTTCATGGGATGTAGCAAGATTCTGTAATACCTCGAAAATATGAACTCCGCCTGCATTCTTTTTAGTCCATAGGCAACCACCATCATATATTATGGATAACTTTCTCATGTTTGTCTCACAACCTGAATTCATTGATTTTTATTTCTAATTACTTTTTCATAAATCTCCACCGTTTCTTTGGCAATATTCTCCCATGTGAATTGTTCTGCGTATTTTAAAATCTTCTCTCTGTTCCATTCCTTATTCAATGCAATCAAAATCTTTTCAGCCAGATCTTCCGAATTCATTGGTTCTACAAGCAAGCCATAATCCCCAGAAGTTATAACCTCTGGAATTCCGCCAACTTTTGTTCCAACAAATGGTAAGCCAACCCCTAAAGCTTCAAACATTACCGTCGGATTTCCTTCGTTCAAACTTGGCAATACAAAAACATCGGCAGCATTCATCCATAGTGGAATCTCTTCATGTGGTTTTGCCCCGGCCAGCTTGATATAATCCCCCGAATTTGACCTTTTAATTTTATTCTCCAAATCTTTTTTCAATTCTCCGCTCCCGACGATAATACATAATATATCCCTTTTCCGCTTTGATATTTTCCTTATTGCTTCAATTAAACATTTTTGTTCTTTTACAGTAACTAAATTTGCAACGTTAAGTATTATTTTTTTATTTTTTGGTAACCCCAGTTTTTTTCTTGCTTCTTTTTTTTCTTGAAGATAAAATTTCTTTCCGTTAAATCCATTTGGAATGACAGAAATTTTTTCATCTTCTACATCAAGCTTTTGAGACGAAATCTTCTTAATGCTATTACTTACGGCTATTACGTGGTCGGCATGGTTTAACGTCCAAACTATTTTTTCTTTCCAATTTTTGCTTCTAAAAGGCATATCATAGACATCATATCCGTTTGCAGTTATTACTAAGGGCACATCAAATTTTTCTTTGAGTTTAACTCCAACGTATCCACAAGGCCAAGTAAAATGAGCATGGATTATATCGAAATCAACATTCTCCTTTTTAATAAATTTCTCAAATTTGGCAGCTATTTTGTCCCCGAGTTTTTTATTGCTTCCATCAGGAATAAAATATGTTACGGGAACCAAGTTAATGTTAACATTATTTGGCTTTTCATTTAGGTTTAGCAGGTTAGTCTTTGTGAACTTTTTCACATGCTCAAGATAGCCGCCTAAAGGCACGTAATTTGAAAACTCAGCCAATTTATTATGATGAATAAGTACATTGATTTGATTTACATGCCTGCTAACAGCTTCAACGGTTTCCTTAACAAACACATCATAGCGATGACTTAGCATCAAAATTTTATATTCTTTAACGGTTGATTCACTCTCTGCAATCATTTTTACCCATATTTTTTATCAAGAATAGTTTTCAATTATTTACGTTTTCATTCCCTTGACCCGTTTTTTAAATACCCGTATTTCTCCATAAACCATCCAAGTTCTTTCTCCACAAATTCGGTTTCCTTCTTGGTCAGACATTTTTTCCAACGTCCAGAATGACTCTTACTCAGATCCATTTTTAGCATATTTTCATCAAATTCTAGATTTAAAAAGTCGGTGAGTTTGTTTAGTATCTCATTTTTATTTTTGACCAGTTCCTCTAGGCTTATTTCCATGTATGCATTCTCCGGTAATTTTTTCTTGTCCTCTTCCCATTTTAGCAATGTATTTTTTAATATGGGAACGGAATCCTCTGCATTATTGCTGCCCCAGTGCTTGGTCTTATATGAACTCACGACATCTCTTGGATCCCTGTAAATATGGATAAATTTCATATCTGGAAAAAGCTCATGCAGGAAAAGCACATGGTTTAGATTTGTTGGCGTATGGTCTATCCAAACATCTTTGCCATACTTCTCAAGTGCATTTTTCATTATGTTGTCGACAAATTCTCCTGTCAGACCAAGAATTTTTTTTCTTTCAAATTTCTTTGTTATTTTTATTTTGGGATCCGCATTAAAGCCGTATCCCATCCAGAAACCTCTGTATTCTCTTATTACTACCTTTTTACCAAAATTTTTGAGTTCTCCAAAAAATGTATCCCTAGGAACAAGTACGGAAAAGGGAGACTTCGTATAATCAAAGAAATCATTATCCTTCCAGTGTTTTGCCATTGTGAAGGAGTATTTTGGGGGGGACATTCTAAGTTTTGGTAGAACAATTGAAAAGGCCATATTTGAAAGGTATTTTACTCTCGAGGGATAGATTTTCCTCATCATCATCATGAATTCTCTTAGGGCATAATCTCCCCTATATACATCCCAATTATGCGAAAGAGAGTCTACTAAATCCATTATTCCTCCAGAATCCAAAATAAACCTAGTTTCAAATGGAATGGTAAATATTCTCTTATGTAGGGATAATGTATAACCAAGAACTGTTGTGCCACTTCTTCCTGTACCCCCTATAAAAACTTCTTTCATATAAAATCACTCTTTGAATTTGATTTTTTTCCTTTTTTTGCTGAAGTTATTGCTTTTTCTATTATTTCAACTGCTCTCTTTCCTGTATGCATATCTGCTATTGGTCGATTCCTTGTTTTTATGCAATTTATAAATCCTTTAGTCAAGACGGAGCAAGAACCCTCTGTGCTTTAGCCCGAAGTAGTTGACTAATGCCGTATGGTGCCCATGACCATAACGATTTTCATTTTGATTATTTGAACTTGTATTGTATATCTGGATTTTCTTTCATCTCTTTAAAGCTTTGAGGATAGTTTTCTATGAACCACACCATAAATTCTGTCATATCGATTTTATCTTTTAATAACCGTTCCCTCCTCTTTTTCCATTCTTCTTTTAGATTTGGTTCTTGAATTAGTTCTATTGCTTTTTCTATAGCTTTGTTAGAATCTCTGTAAGGAAATAATAATCCGTATTTGCTAAGTTCTAGAAAGTTGCCACACGTATTAAGTTTTGAATTGCAAACAATGGCAGGAGTGCCTAAAACAGCACCCTCCGTTGTAATAGTGCCTGTTTCGGTAACAACCATTTGAGCATAGTGTAAAACATCGTGTATCCTACACTTGGGTACTTTTAGGGAGTATTGTTCTAACCTATCTTGTAATGACCCCTCAGAAGAAATGAATACCCTCGCATATTTTTTTAATCCACTAATCAATTTTTTCTTTTCATCTAAAGAAAATGTCTTCAACCCCACATCATGGGCAGCATCAAGAGCGTTAAACCGGATAAGAACAAAATTTTCATCTGGGGAGATACCTAATAAATCAAAGATGTCTTTATTTGGCTTGAAATAGCGAGGGTGTAAATAAGCCAATTCTTTATAGCTGTCTATTCTAATATGATTATCTCCTAATTTTCTCCTAAAATTTTTTGGAGTTATTATAACATTCGTGAATGGGCTGACCGTAATAAACTGGATTGGGGCAAAATCATTGTCGTTAAATATGATAGAAGGTTTCCTTAAAAGTTTGGATACATATACGGAATAAAAGGCATGTCCTACTATTAAATCTGGTTTGAATCTTCTTAAAAATTTGTATGCAAACAAAACATCGAGAGGAAAAAACAAAGATTTCACATATTTTGATTTGGATGCTTTTGTAAATATAAAATGATTTATGTCAAACCCGTTTAGCACAGGGATTGTTTCCCCATATTCTCTGGCCATCACTAATATTTTATGGCCTTTTTCCTCTAATCTTTTTATAATATTTCGGTAAAAGTGGGCATGAGCTGGTGTATTTACAAAAAACGCGATTTTCATTTTATCAACCCTGCTGCCATCTTTATTTTTATCAATGTTGTTCATTTTTAAAAATTTCTGCTAATTCTCTTAAATGCTTTTCAGATGATGCCCCAATAATACAACATTTTATACTATCAAATGATTTTAAGTAATCGGAAGCTTCACCAATACTATACGCACCTCCACCCAAGATATTCATTGCTGTGATTTCACCTGTATATTTCTTTATAGTAAATTCTACAATTTCTTTTGATGGATTCATGTCATAACCTCCAAGATTTACGGGTGTCACAACAAGAGGTGGTTTTATATCCCATTTTTCACAACTGCTCTTGAATAATTGGAAATTTAAAGTAATAAAGCCAGGTTTTAATTCTAACTTGTCTTTCACGTATCCAATGTATTCAGTAAATGCATCTCCCACTCGAAGAGATAATAATAAATCAGTTATCACATTATGTAGAAGTAATGCCTTGATGTTGAATTCTTCAAAAGGTGCTATTTCTAATTGAAGGGCAGATGTTGCCATAGAAAGATAATCCTTCTTGGCCAGATTTATTATGTTTTTTAACGCCATGGCAGATGCACTTTTAATACCACTTCTCTGTATTATTTCTTTTACTAGGCCTGATAATCCCTTCTCATTCATTTTTTGGATATATCCCTGTACATATGGCACTTGGAGATAAAAATCCATATCGAATGTTCTACTATTTTTGTAATATTCTAAAAATTTTAGCATATGTGGATGAGTCTCGATTATCATGCCTTTGTATCCAAATTCTGATGCCTTTTCTACTATTTTGTATATATTTTCGACATTTGAAAATTTCTTTTCGCGTTCTCTGCTCCTTTCTTCTGAAATATGGCTTATCCCTAAGAATTGATTGTGACCTAAAATTAAATCCATAATTCACACCTCGTAATTTATTCTCTCCACTTTTCCCTTTTCAATTGAAGAGTAAATTTTGTCTATAACGAAATTGGCTTTAGCCGATTCCCTAAAATTACATATGGTTTCTTCGTGTTCTGCTATACAGTCTAAAAAATGTAAATCTTCCAATGTATATTCTGGTCCTGCTATATCAATAGGAATATTTTTGGTTAAATCTTGTTTATAGTATGTATTCCAACCTTTTTTTACAAAATCGTTTTCTTTTTCTGAATGAATATTTATATATTTCTCAGTTACAGTGATTACTCCCTTATCTAAATGCATCTCGATTTTCAATTCTGGAAGGCGATAATTCCTTATTGACCAGGATAATTGAAAAGAACCGAAAAACTCATTTCTAAATTGCATATTGAGGGAGATATAGTCTTCGACTTCTTTATTGTATACTGACTTGGCAAAAGAATGTACGGTATCTATATCTCCAAATAAATAGTGGAATAAATCTATGGCATGCGATCCTAAATCCATTAGAACTCCTCCTCCACTCATTGCTGGGTTATATAACCATCCCTTTCCTTGGTTAAAAATTTGTCCAACAAATAGAGAAGATTGGAAGTAGTTTACGTTTCCAAGTGTCAAATTCTTGACAATCTTTTTTGCGAGATTATAGGTTCCCATAAATCTTCGGCAATAACCGACCATTGACTTGTATTTACTACTTTCATAGTGGTTAAGTACCGATTTGCATTCCGTACCATTTATTACCAATGGTTTTTCAACAAAAATATGGCATTGGTGTTTCATTGCACTCTCAATCATATCTTTGTGCAAAAAAACGGGAGTTGTAATAACCACTATATCCAAATCTTCTTTTTGTAACATTTCTTCATAATCTCTATACACATTTATATCAGACAAGTATTTTTTTAAACCATCAGCTATCATCCTCTTTTTTTCGGATACCGCAGAGAGTTCGCTCTTTTCTAAATTGTTGAATATGCTCGCGTGAAGCATTCCCATTTTTCCTGCACCAATTACACCGACTCTTAACTTTTCCATGTTTTCCCTCTGATTTTTATTATTTCTGGGACTGCTCCAAGAATGATGCATATTTTCATGTTAATTTTCTCTTGCTCTTCTAATAATATGGGGAAGAATATTTAACAATAAACTCATGAGAACAGCTAAAGCGCCAACGATTATGAAGAAAATGGCGAGGAGAGCACCCGAGAGATAGACCACTCCTTCGCTGTAATATTGCAACGTTTTAAATCCGAAAATTAAGCCAACCGAAATTGAAGCCAATCCTGGAACACCGATGAAAAGTAGCGGTCTTCTCTCGGCAATGAGCCATAGAATATACTTTAAGACAGATGGCCCATGTGAAAATGGGTTTTTCTTTGATGTTTTCAAATTTTTGTATCTGCAGGAAATTCTCACTTCAGAAATTTTTAAGTTAAAATCTTTTGCGAGAACAAGTTGCTCGCTTTCAGTACTGAATCTGTTTCCCCTCAAACGTTTGACAAAACTCTCTATACTCTTCTTGTTGAAAGCCCTGAACCCGCACTGGCTATCGGTGATTTTTTCCGCTCCCACTCCCGTGGCATAATCCAAAGTTCTTTTGCCTACTTTTCTCCACAAAGGCATTTCCGTAAGCCTGCCAAAACGAAAACCTATTGACACATCTGCCTTGTCATTTATCACGGGCTCAAGCAAATTTGGAATTTCATCGGCATCATGCTGTCCGTCTCCGTCTAGAGTTACAACAACATCAAAATCATTTTCAAGAGCATATTTAAAAGCGTTTTTTACCCCGTATGCTTTGCCCTCGTTCTCTCCATGTTTTATGACAATTGCTCCTGCTTCCTCTGCTACCCTGGCAGTGTCATCTCTGCTCCCGTCGTCTATTACTAACACTTCGTCAACATGCCTTTTTGCCTTTAATATAACGCTTCCGATGGTCGCTTCTTCATTATAGCAGGGAACTGCTGCAAGTACTTTCATAATGGTCTCCTTCTATATCGTGACAGCTCTACGATTGTTATTGCATTTCTTATCTCTTTTTCATCAACAGACTCTAAAAATTCGTTCACCCTTCGATTTATTTCTTTTGCAGAGAAGGTGTATGGAAGTCTGAAAATAATGGCTCTAGGATGCTCAGGATATCGAAGCACCTCACCAAAATCAGTGTCTTTTGTGATAATTATTCTTTTATTGTCCAGAGCATACTTGATTATTTCATTATCTTTTGCCGCTTTCATCCCGATATCCCTGACATCCTCAACATCGTAACCAATACTTTTTATCGCTTCAACACTTGAGCGAGGCATGTCAGCATCGAGCAAAAATTTCAGACTATGCATATGATCTTACTTCTTCTTTTCCTATTACTTTTGCGGCATATTCTATCGCAGCAAGCACATCTTCCTTCTGAATCACATATTCTTTTGCGATTTCTTCTATTTTCATACCGCCAACCAAAGAGCCAAGAATTATATCTACAGGCACTCTTGTCCCCTTTATAATGGGCTTCCCATGCCTTATTTCGGGATCAATAACTATTCTTTTTTCATACATTTTTACCCTCTTCGAATAATACATTTTTTTAATATTTAAATGTGGTGATGCTTTCCTTCTTCAAACTGACCAACCGATAGCCCTCCTCTCATCATATCAATTCAGACCATCAGAGAAAGGAATATATTGTTCGTTCTCTTAAATTAAAATATTTTTTTACTATATTTACAAAAATTTGCTGTTGAGAGGTTAGAGTCATTGAATAAATATCATCAAATCCATCATATCTTTCAAGTTCTTTTGCAACAAGTCTTTTTTGTGCTTGGGCGGCTTTGAATTGCCGTGAGATGCGGGCGAGTATATTTGTCCAGTATCCCATCTTTTTTGCCCTATCAAAAGAAATATTTTTCACCATGCCGCATTTGATGCACCATGGGTGGGGAACTACCTCGCTGACCCCATCATTTTTTAAAGGAAGCCATTCCATATTTTCCGAGCTACAACTTGTATGGACACACATTTTCAACCGTAAATGTTGAGGTAATATAAAAGGAAAACGGTCAAAAACTAAACAGTGTTGAAATAACAGGAAGGCAATGAAAATTGAGGATATATTCCTGTGAAATCGCCCGGGAAGCTAAGAAACGGTAATTTTCTTTGAAATGGAATCGGTGAGCCCTTTGTCATTCATTACTGTTAAAGTAACTGTATACTCCCCTGACTTTGAGTGAGCATATTCTGCATAATTTATCCATTTTGCCCCGTAGATTGTTGCATTATTGTTCCCAATGTTATCTTTAGCAATTGTTCCATTTCCTTCATCGAACTTCCACCAGCTTTGTAAACCATTTACCGTCACGTTATCTTTGTAATTTTCCTCCACTTCATGGCCATTCATCATTCTTCCGTATATTCTGGCATCTTTTATGCATCCGTCGAACCATCTGTCATTCACTCCGCCCATTATAACAGTCCCTTCCTCTGAAGAAATTTTTCCGCCGCCTCCCTTGCTCTCTATGATTTTTCCATCCCAGTAAAGGTTGAATGTACCTGTCCATGCATTGTATGTGGCAGCAAAATGGTGCCATGTATTTGCATCAAATTCTATGACCGAACTGACAGCTTTCCATTCCTCGCCTCTCACAATAAAGTATACTCTGTTGTTTGAATGTTTATAGCACACGATATACGTCCCCCCTCCGACCCACCGGAACCATTCATGGTTTTTTCCGTCATCATATGAAAAGTTGGGCTTTATCTGCATCTCTATCGAAAAGCTTTCATTCATTTTCATTTTCGCTCTTACATAATTTCCTTCTTCAAAATCCAGCCCGTTTATTTTTCCATTTGAAGTATCCCCATTGTCAAAGTCCCATGTCCAGTTTATGATTTCACCGTAGTGTGTGGTGGACGTACTGGTAAACTCAAAATCTCTATCCTTTCCCTCAAATGTAAAGTCTGCCTTTGGCGGCACGCCGTAGTACAAATATACATTTTTATATACTTCTGAAAGATTTTTGTTTTCGCAGCTTCCGTAAACCACTTCTGTGCCATATTTTTCCATAAAATCTGTGTCTTTCCCTTTATCTGCGAGGAAGGAGTTCATCTCTCTCTCTATATTCGTTCCATATTTTGGCAGAAAATTGGAGCAGATGGTATGGACTCCAGTTACCGCAGAGAAAGAAACTGCTCTCAGAGGTGTTATTGATGCCTTATCGAAAGAATGGTATTCGTCCCTGTAGTCATAAATATTATTTCTAATCCAGTCAAATTCATCAAAATTATCTTCGCTGATTACCTTATAGTATGGCTCTTCTCTGTGGACGGGAACGACAAAGAACGCATTTGTGAGGCATAAAAGCACGGGAATGGCAATGCCAATTATTTTCACTGCCCTCTTATCATGAAGAATTTTCCCCGACTTTATTGCATACTTTATCGCCTTTTCTCCGTACTCTTTTACCCATGCAAGGCCGTAACCGGCAAGAATGGCTGTAAACATAAAAAAGTAACAGAAGGAGCGGTCGTACATTATCGGAAGACCAAACCCGTACTTATCATACAAAAAAATAATTGAAATAAATGATAGGGCTGCTAAGGACATACTTCGCTGCAGGGCCTTGCCTTTGTATATCGCCATGAAGAAAGCAAAAATGAATAAAGCCATCGTTATATACCCTAATTGCCCCAGATAGGAGCCCATGTCGACCATTGACAATGTTGATGCATATTTTTCTCCGAAAAGGGAACTGATTCCCCTTTCAAAGTATGTGGATATGGTAAGGTAAGCAACTGAGAGGGGTGCAACGGTCATCAATGCAATAAATGCCCCCTCTTTGTACTTTCTCTCGATAATCAGTGAAATTGCGTAAAGAAGGAGAACTATGGTCATTGCAACGGCTGAGGGGGGGTGGGCAAGGACTGTAAAGAAAAGGATAAAAACGAGCAGGGGATATTTTCTATATCCACCCATCTGAGCAATCATAAGGGCGAGTAGGGTTAGGAAAAGCCCCAACGATAGCGGCACAAGAAAAGAAGGGCCCAAAAAGCGGTTGCTTGTCGGAACAAATGCAATGAAGAAGGCCGCCAGCAATCCGAATTTTTTTTCGCTTCTTTCCCCGATAGAAAATGCAGTCAGACCTGTAAAGATAGCCAGCGCAGAAGGCATTAAAAGAAAGATTGTTTTCAATTCTGCACCGGAAAGCCATTTAAAGCATGCAAGAAAAGCATGAAATCCGATTTCCGGGTCAACTGCCCATCCTTTGCCCGTGAAAGGATTTGAAAATTTTAATTCGCCGGAATCCATAAATCCTCTCGTATATCCCCAGTGAACCCACTCATCGGCATGAAAAGGCAGATTATAATCCTTGACGGAGTGGGGAAGAAATGTCATGTAGAAAACGAAGATAAGAATACCGACCAGAATCAGAAACTTTATCATTTCCCTTTTTTTTGGAATAAACTGTTTGGTAGAAAAGGAAAAACCTTTTTTCTTTATGGCAATAAATTTTTTCGTGGCGATAACCGCAGCAGGTATTAAAGTATAAACAGCAAAAAATTCGATGAAAAAGGAGGCAGTCACTTTCATGTATAATGAGAAAGCCATAACAACAATCACGGAAACAGCCATGGTAAAACCGAATCCGATGGCAATTCTCTCTGTTACACGTATTTTCCTGAAAATCAAAAGGCTCCAGAGGTATCCTGATAAAACAAACAAAAAAATTCCGAATAATAATCTCATGTATTCCATGTTTTCGATGCCCATATCATATCACTACCGTAATCCCATGGGGCTTAAAAAATGTTTGTGGTCTATCTATCCAACGCCAACACTTATATCTTTAATCATATTGTCTTCTGCTCCGTCGTTATCTGTTACCGTTAAAGTAACAGCATAGGTATCATCAACGGTATAGCTATGCCATGCATAATTTTTCCATGTAGCTCCAGATATTATCCCATGGTTGTGATTGTGAGTGTTATCACGGGCAATATTTCCATTGCCTTCATCTAACATCCACCAGCTAACCAGCCCATTTATGGTGATATTGCCTTGATGATTGTTTTCAATTTCGCTTTCGTTTAGAGCCCGGTTATAAATTCTTAATCTCATCTCAGCGAGAAATCCCCAACCTTTAGGTAGGGGATGAATCGCGTGCACGTTTTTTTAGCAAGGCTTTTCAGATAATATTTGTTTTGAATTTTGGACAGGCGCACCCGCTAAAGCGGGTGCTGTAAATGCCTGTCCAGAGCATAAAAAATGGGAAGAATCGCATGTGATTTGTTTGTATGTGTTAGTTCCCTCAAGTTTCCCACCTATTTAACCTGTCCAGTTCTGGCCTATCACAACCATATCACCTTCATTAATGACTCCGTCTTTATTCAAATCTTCTGGTATCCATCCCGGTGCGCCGGTCTCTCCCCAGTGATTTTCAATCCGAGTCATATCAAGAACATTGACATGATCGTCGTTGTTGAGGTCACCTGGAATTACACCAACTGTTACAGTATTGTCTCCGCCAACTGCATATGCAATCTTATCTTCATCTTTCAGTATGCCCGAGAATACGTAATCACCCGCAGTGCCTGGTGCTGTAACGGTATAAGTAAATGTTGATTCCCCCCTAAGCGTGAAAGTCACTCCACTGCTCCATTCAGTTACATGATAACTTGGGAGAGACGATGCTATGTATATAAATCCTGCTGGGAGTGTTTCGTTTATCTGTCCCATTGAGCCGTATCCCGATGCAGTTAGGGTAACATCAAATGTTGCACCTAAATCAATAGATGATGGCATTGAACGGATTGCATGAATATGTTGAATACTATTATTGACATTTATTATTATGTGATCAATGGTTGAATAATATGTTCCGTCATAACTTCTTGCATGAATGGTATAACTTCCATCACTTACTCCAGCAGTATTCCATAAATAGCTCCAAGATGTTGTTCCTGTTGCAGTTACCCATGAGCCATAATCAATCTTAACATGCACGCTCTGAACAGTTCCATCGGTGTCACTTGCAGCTCCTTCAATGCTTACCATTCCGCTTACTGTTGTACCACCGGATGGAGAAGTTATTGTAACAGTTGGAGGCTGAATTGGTGGATTTTCAATGAAGTGAGCAACTATGTTTTTGTTTGAATCCATTGTAATTTGAACAGGATTGATACTTCCGGTTTTGGTTCCAGACCAATAACCAAATTCGTATCCTGTATTCGCATGAGCAGTAACAGTCATAGCAGTTCCCTCATCATACGTTCCACCAGATGGATTTAATGTTATAGTACCACTTCCAGGTGGAGTAACAGATGTTTTAAGGGTGTATTGGGTTTTAAGTATAGTTATCTGCTTTGATGTTGTGTCAGTTGCTCCATCATTGTCTCTTACAATTAATGTCACATTGTATATTCTGTCATCAATATAACTATGGGTCGGATTCTGCAGGTATCTACTGTTCCCATCACCGAAATTCCAGGTCCAATTCACCACACTGCCATCACTATCTGAACTACTGTCAATAAAATAGACAGTATCTGTGGTGGTGGGGTTGTCGGGAGAATAGGTGAAGTTTGCTGTAGGGGCATTCTGGACTGTTATCCACAAATGGCATTCTCTGTAAGCATGCAGTAGTCGTTCTGCTTTTTCAGGGTAATCATTCTCTTTCGTAAAATTATCAATATCATCTCTAAAGAGGAGAAAAGCAACTTTGAAGCGCCCCTCTTTTGTAATATTAAATGAGTAGTTGTATTCCCACTGGGGCTTCCATTCTCCTTCTATACTTACTGGTGTGGAATCAAGTTTTACTTCGATTTTATCCATAAACCACATGTTGTTAATTCCTGAAATTTGCCATCTTACTCCGTAGATTGTTGCATTATTTGTTCCTTTGCTGTCTTTAGCAATGCCTACGGTTCCTTCATTGAAGTCCCATTCGCTTACTAACCCAGATGTGGTTACATTGCCGTTGTAATTCTGATGAACTTCATTCTCTGTTAAACCCCTACCGTAAATGCGGATATCATCAAGAATGCCATGCCAATTATATCCTGACGAATGATACCTTCCGAGATATAAATTTTCATTAGCGTTACCGCTAAAAGCAAACGACATACTCTTTGTTGAAATATGGCTTCCATCCACGTAGAATGAGATTGTTAAATTGATGTTATCAATAACTGCTGTTAGATGATGCCATTCATTTAATGGTACAGTATATCCTGAGGAGATTGTATCTACTGATCCAGGCCGATTGATAAAGACTCTCCATCCTGACGTGTCAATCCACCAGTACCATCCATTGTTCTTGTACGCTCCTTTTGAAATCGGTATTCTCTGCGTTCTATCCTCTTGATTGTAAACCCATGCTTCGACTGTAATTACGTTCGTGATATTCAGATTATTGCCATTTCCACAATCAACGTAATCATTTTTTCCGTCAAATTCTGGCTGGTACGAATAGTTTATAGCCCATACTTCAGCCATGTAGTTCATCTGTTTATGCTCGTGGTTCGCTATGCCTATAGTTACCGTGCCATTTTCTCCCACGGAAAGGTTTGTTGGATATCCTTCGGCTTTTCCATCCGGGCCAAGTAGGTAAAATTCAGTGAACGATTCGCCAACATGAGGTGTTACAATGACATAAATCAGGAGGGAAATGGAAATTACTATGGCTGCGATAAGCACTGTCGTCAGAACATTTTCCAGCCTGCTTTCAGATTTTGGAAGATGGATATTGATTGATACAAAAAATCTCCTTTTTGGCGGCATGCACTGCCATCTATACCATCCAATGGCGGAAAGGATAAAAACTAATGAAATCAAACTTATTAAAATGGGCTGAAGGCGAATTCCCCATGGAGTGTAGTTGAGAACCAGCCCTACAAGGGGCACTATCGCAATGGAAAGCCCGAAGCTTAATGCAATTCTTTCTATTATATCTATACTATCTCGTCCCGGAAATAGAGAGAATACAAGTACGTATCCGGGTATGAAAAGTATGAAAGCCAATCCCAGCACAATCCTCACCCATTCCAAATCCAAAATGACTGCTGGAAGTATGGCAATACTCCATACAAGACAAATGATTATATCGGCCGGGTATTTTTTCCATTCAATTTTCACTTATCATGAAATACTCTTATGCATTTAATACTTTGTTGAATTAGAATATTGGAATTTTTGGCATTGATGGTTTGTCCGAATATGTGCCGCATCATTCTTACGTTCAGCCTATTGGTGCATTTTCCTATATTGTTCAGAAGTTTTAAATAGTCACAGAATATTAAGAAATGAGGTAAAAATATGAAAGAAAAAGAGAAGTTTGTGGGAGTTGTGATAAAAGCACTGCCTGTTGTGATTATCGTTACTTTACTCTCTCTGACAAGCATTGATGGATCCATGGTGGGAATTCAGAGCTCAAATCTTTCCCCTATCGCTGATGCAGGCGGTCCATATTCCGGATGGACAGGAGAGATAATTGTTTTTGACGGCTCTGGAAGCCATGACCCTAGTGGTACAATAATAAGTTATACATGGGATTTCGGTGACGGGCATCATGGGTCTGGAGAAATCACCACTCATACATATATTCATGCGGGAACGTACATTGTTACACTCACCGTCGTTTCAAATGCGTATGAAGTAGACACGGATCCCACTTATGCATACATTTATGAGCATAATTGGGCACCTGTAGCAGACGCCGGGGGCCCATATTACGGGGATGCAGGGGTTTCTATAAACTTTGATGGATGTGACAGCTATGATTCCGACGGAGTTATTACCCATTACTCTTGGAGTTTCGGAGACGGATATTCTGGAAGTGGATCGATGCCTTCTCATGTGTACTCCGGTCCGGGTACTTATATAGTGACACTAACGGTGACGGATAATGACGGGGCAACTGATTCTGATGCAGCTTATGTGTATGTCGGTGAGAACCAGCATCCCGTGGCAGACGCCGGCGGGCCCTATTCTGGAAATCCAGGGCAATCGATTCTTTTTGACGGCTCTGGTAGCTATGACTTGGATGGGTCTGTAATATCGTATACATGGAACTTTGGAGATGGTTATACCGGGAGTGGGGCAATAATCACGCACAGTTATACATCCGGCGGGACATATACAGTAACACTTACTGTTATCGATAATGATGGGGCTACAGGTTCTGATGTGACAAGTGCTTACATTCCAGGGGGGAATCAGCCGCCCGCAGTACCAGAGCGTCCCTCCGGGCCGACCGTTGGGTATGTCTGGAATACATATACTTATGCCGCATATACTTATGATCCGGATGGGGATCAAATCAAATATTGCTTTGACTGGGGAGATGGTACGGTTAGCTGGACGTTATTATACGGTTCTGGACAGACGGTAACTGCCTCGCATGCATGGGGTTATATGGGGAGTTATGGCGTGCGTGTTAAATCAGAAGATAGTCATGGTGCACAAAGCGACTGGTCGGAGCCTTTGCCCATTGCAATGCCTCTTGGCATATCGGCTTTGCCGGCAGATGGTGGATTGTACATATTTGGCAGAAAAATCATTGACATTCCAAATACCATCGTTATAGGAAGTATGGCAGTTGAAGTATCACCGCAAAACGAGAATCCTATGAAGCAGGTGGACTTTTATATAGACGGAATACTGAAGCATACTGCCTATTATGATCCATATACTTGGGTCATTAACGAGCCGCTGATAGGCAGACATACGTTGGCTGTTACGGCATGCGACAAGGAGGGATACGAAGCCACTGACGTTATGAGCATTACTTTCTTCATATTGTGAGGATATGAAAGAATGAGAGTAGTTTAGTCAATGCCAAGAAAAGTGGTTGTGTACCTTCTTCTTCTTATATTTTTTTCTCTTCCATTGGGAAATGTTCGCTCTGGGGAGAGACACTTTTGGGCAATATGTGTAGACAATGATGTCCTTGGAGGATATGAACTCGGAAGGGAGGTGAAGCAGTCTTTAGTTGCAGGTGGATGGAATAGTGACCATATAAGGGTGGTAGAAGAAAATTCTTCTGATGCATTATTTAACGCTTTAGGGTGGCTCAGGAATATGGCAAGGGAAGGAGATGTAATCCTCTTTTATTTCTCGGGCCACGGATATGATGGCGGAATCGATATGGGGACATATAAAATCTCATATGATGAATTAAATGGGGAATTGAATGAGATAACATGTAAAGGGATGTTTATCGTTCTCGATGCCTGTCATAGCGGAAGTGCCGTTCCCATACTCGGAGGGGAGAACAGAATTATTATCGCTTCATGTCATGCGGATGAAACAAGCGGGTATTTCAGCGAGCCTTTAATCAATGCAATGGGCGTTGCGGCGGACTGCAATGGAAATCTTGATGGAAGCGTATCCGCAGAGGAAATTTTTTCTTATGTAATGGACGATTGGCATGTTGAAACCTATACTCCTCAGATTGGAGACGGTTATGAAGGAAATTTATCCATTCTTTCAGCCCACCGGGAAGGGCAGAGGGTGGATGTATTCCAAGTGCATGCCCAGAAAAGTGTTGAGAATCTTGGCGGGGCAAAATGGCTTAGGCAATCCTTTGTGCCCGCTTCGACTCCGATACTTGGTATATCTCTCAAAATCGCCAGATGGAAAGATGCCACGGATGCCCGTATAGAGATTTATGATAAAAATTGCAGTTTTATGGGGGGAACAAATTTTTCTGTTGAAAATGCCAAAGATATCGATAATATACCACTCTGGATTTCTGCCGATATGCATATTGACGTTGTACCCGAAGAAAGGTATTTTCTTGTGTGCAGAAGTAACTCCACTTGGTGGTGGTGGGGTGGCGGGGATTGGTATGGAGATGGAGAGGCATCTATTTCATATGATGGGGGCAATTTCTGGCAAGCGGATGCAGAGATATCTGACTTCAGCTTTATTGTTTACGGTGAGGAAGATAAAATTCCACCGGACGTTTCCTTGGTTTACCCGAAAGGGAAGGAAATTTTATCTGGAATGATTCCAGTTTCATGGAGTGCAGCGGATAATAATGATGGAAATTTAGATGGCAGCATTACAATCTCTCTTAGCAGTGACAATGGAAAAACATGGGATATTATTGCAGAGGGCATTGAAAACAACGGCATTTATGTATTGAATACCACACAGATGGAAGACGGGCATTACATGATAAAAGTTACCGCTGTCGACGATTCCAGCAATGAAGGAGATGATATCTCGGATGAAACTTTTGTAGTCGATAATACTCCGCCCGAAACAACGTGTGATATATACGGGCAAATGGGGAAGCACGGCTGGCATGTAAACAAAACGACGATAGTAATATCTGCTTACGATAGTCTATCAGACGTTTCCATTTATTACAAGGTTGACGGCGGCAGTCAGAAGAAGTACACAAGACCCCTGATACTGAGCAAGGATGGGGAGCATGAATTTTCGTATCACGGGGAAGATGCGGCAGGAAACGCAGAGAAAAGAAAAGAAACAATTATTAAGGTTGATTGCACTCGTCCGAACGTCTCTTTTCTTGTACCGGAAGAGAAATATCTCTATGTGGATGGGAGAAAAATTATTCCGTTACCAAAAAATACAATTCTTGTGGGGAGAATGGCGATAAAAGTGAGGGCGGAAGATGAGATATCTGGAATTTCAAATGTAAAATTTTTCAGAGACGAGGAACAAATTTTTATTGACAGGGATGAACCGTATGAATGGGAATGGTCATCATCTTTCTTCAAACATAAAATAAAATGTATTGTATATGATAATGCAGGAAACCATGCACATGTTCAGCAGATTATTTTTTTCCTTGCATTGTAGGGCTTTTTTTCTGTAGCAGTTTCATTATATAACTTATTGCAGGAATACTCATATGTCCAAGGCTATGACTTATCCCTTTAGTCAAGACGGAGTAAGAACCCTCTGGGCTTTAGCCCAGAGATGAATTACTCCACAACACTTTTTATTGCATTCTGGCTGATATATTGTCCCAAGCCCAACCAGAACATGGCTGTAATTAGCTTGGGCTATATAAAAATATTAGGTGAAAAAAATGAATGAATTAGTTCACAGTAGGCACTCGGTTGGCCTGAGCAACTACCATTTGCAATTCACGCCAAAGTACAGGCGCGATGTATTCATAGATGTGATAGTTATGAAAAAATGTAGGGAAGTATTTAAGGAAGTGGCGAAAAAACTGGACATAATGATTTTAGCCTTGGAATTTGGCCCAGATCATACTCATCTTTTCATTGGAAATTGCAAGAATTACAGCATTCCACAATTGGTGCGTTACTTCAAAGGTTTTTCATCAAAAGTCATCAGGGAAGAATGCTGGGACAGAATCAAAAGAAAGTTATGGGGAGATAAATTTTGGAGCAGCGGTTATTTTTATGAGGCAGTTGGAAGGATCACTAGTGAGACAATACAGTTTTATATTGAACGACAGCAGGGAAAGCATTGGATGAATGTTGATTATGATTATTATCGAAGCATTAAGACAGAAAATCAGACAACTCTCATTGATTTCATTACTCCAGTACGATACGCTTCGGGCTTTAGCCCGGAGTAGTTAACGATACTTCAAATTTTTTACTTTCCCTAGTTTCTAAAAGGTTAATTTTAAATGCAAACAATGCATTAGAAAATATATGACTACTGATAACAAAAAACGGTCGGCCATTTTTATTATAGCGATGGGCGTATTGTTTTTATTTGTTATTTCTTTTTTGTCGGGCATAAACACTTCTCATGGGGACTTTCTTTCTGGGACAGGTGGCGATACGACACCGCCGGTCACTTCGATAGAATATGCTTCACCGTTTTATGAAGATGGAAGGGGAAAATGGATTAACACTAGCACAACTGTTTATGTGAATGCAACCGATGAAAACGGTGTGAATTACACCCATTACGAGATTTGGAAAGACTCTGATGGCGATGAAGTTTTCGAAACTTTGGAAAAAAGCATTACTGTAATCGATGGTAACGTTAACGATACTGACACATCGATGAATATTTCCATAAGTTTTACTATGCTCATACCATGCCACCACAAAATCGAGGCCTACAGTATTGATACGGGGGGCAATATGCAAAAATCTGGGGAGGAGAAATTGCAAGAGGAGTGGCATTATCCTTTGCAAATGGAAGTTATCCATCCGGCCCAAAAAGTGGTATTTGGTTCTTCTCCTGCACTGGCAGATCTTCTACCTTCAACCCCTGAGTTGGAAATCGTTTGTGGTAGCGATGAAAAAAGTGGATTATGGCGTTGTTGGTCAGCCTACGGGGAGGTATTATGGACAACACCTACAGAGACAGACGAAGCTCGAAGCTCGCCGGCGATTTGTGATATCGATGGAGACGGCTCATTAGAGATAGCAGCTGGAACCACTAGCGGCTGGAATGTAGAAGTTATGGACAAAAATGGTGACTTTTTGTGGACGTTTCCCGCCGTTCGACTAAAAGATGGGAAATTTTGCTGGCATTCATCACCAGCGCTCGTTGACATCGTGGACAACCACCCTAATGTAGATGGGCTAGAAGTGGTTATAGGAAATAATCCATATAATAATGTATGGTGCTTTGATGGAAATAACAGTGACGGAAACAATGACGGTATAAATATTAGCTATTCCTATTTCCCATGGAATAAGGATATAAATGGCGATGGGGAATATAATAAGGGTGATTTAGGGAAGGAAGGAATTAATTGGGATGTCCTGTGGGTTTTTAATAATAGCCAGCCTATCATTGCCTCTCCAGCCGTGGGGGACATAGATAATGATGGGTATAAAGAGGTGGTAATTGGCTCAGTAGATAACAGCATTTACGTGATTAACGGGAGTAACGGCGATTTAAAGTGGAGTTATCAAACGGACAACGCCATCTATTCCTCTGCTGCTCTGGCTAATCTAGACGAAGATTCCTCATTGGAAATAGTGGTAGGGTCTAATGACCACCACGTATATTGTCTTGATGGTGGGACCGGGACGGAGCAATGGATTTTTAATACCAACGATGCTGTCTATTCCTCTCCATCCATTGGTGATGTGGATGGCGACGGGCATCTGGAAGTAGTTGTGGGTTCACATGATGAATACCTGTACTGTATTAATGGAGAAACTGGAGAGGAGGAATGGAAATTTAGTACAGACGGTGCAATATATTCCTCTCCCTCTCTTGCTAGTGTTTTATCCGTTAGCAGCTTAGAGTGGCCAATGTTCAGGCACGATTGTGCCAGAACAGGTTTTTACGGTGGGAGTGAAGGATGGTTGTACGTATTCATCGGCTCGGACGACGGATACTTATATAAATTGTATGGAACAAATGGTTCTCTGGTGTCAAAATTCTTGACAAATGGACCGATTCATACCTCTCCGAGCATTGCAGACGTTGATGGGGACGGGGCGATAGAGATACTTTTCTATGACTGGGGCAGAAGTTGGGGTAAAAGGGATACGTTCTGGTGTCTTGAAGAACCACTCTGTTTCACTCCAACAGTTAGTTACGTGAATGTGGATAGTATCCCGCCAAATATTACAAAAGTAGTTGGCACTCCGAATTTCAAAATAAGTGATGATGAATACTATGTAGGCAGATCAACTGAGATTACTGCATCATCGATTGATAATGGCAGTTGTGCGGTGGGTCTCTCAAAGCTAGAATACCGTATATGGGATTTTTTATGGTCTCCATGGATGCCTTACAATGATCCAATTACTTTCACAGGGGGATGTAAACATTATTTAGAAATACGTGCAACTGATCTTTTGGGTAATGCAATAATTGATAACGAGACCTTCTACCTTGATGATACTCCTCCAGATGTTACCAAAGTGGTAGGCGAACCGAATATACCTGCAGGGGGTGGTAATTATTATATTACAAATGAAACAAAAATATGGCTTAATGTTACTGAAAACAGAATATGTGACGTTGGAGAATGGACATTATATTGGAAAGTATGGAATTCAACAGGGTTATACAGAGAAGGTAGTAGTCATGTAAATATTTCTATTATTATCAGTGAGCCTTGTACACACATTCTTGGCTATTATGCAAATGACAGCCTCGGCAATAGATGGCCTTCCTCTGGTTATCACAACGAAACATTTTATGTCGAACATGCTCCTGATCTTTCTCAAACTCACAAGGAAGTAAATAAGACGGTGGCTCATCCTGGAGACGGCCTTACATTTACGATTTATTATAGCAACACAGGCAATATGGATGCAACCAATGTGGTAATTACCGATGTTATCGACAGCAATCTTGAGAGCATCAATCCTATTGGGGGAACATATTATAGTTCCAACAGGACAATTGTATGGCACGTTGGTGGTGTTGCAGCTGGGGATAGCGGTAGTGTTTCCTTCACCGCTATCATAAAAACACCGTTGGCCGATGGAACACACATTAAAAATAATGCTACAATAGATTCTGACCAGACAGAACCATATACCACAAATGATACTGACACAATTATTACATCTGCTCCTGATCTTTCTCAAACTCACAAGGAAGTAAATAAGACGGTGGCTCATCCTGGAGACGGCCTTACATTTACGATTTATTATAGCAACACAGGCAATATGGATGCAACCAATGTGGTAATTACCGATGTTATCGACAGCAATCTTGAGAGCATCAATCCTATTGGGGGAACATATTATAGTTCCAACAGGACAATTGTATGGCACGTTGGTGGTGTTGCAGCTGGGGATAGCGGTAGTGTTTCCTTCACCGCTATCATAAAAACACCGTTGGCCGATGGAACACACATTAAAAATAATGCTACAATAGATTCTGACCAGACAGAACCATATACCACAAATGATACTGATACCATCACGATATTTCCCGTGGTTGTAATTATAAAGGATGATTATGGAGATGAAATTGCAGCTGGCAGTAATAATACGTATCATATTATAATAAGAAATAAAGCGGAAATTGCCATTACTAATGTCATCATTACGGACATTCTGCCGGATGATGTAGCTTATATTTCTTCAGTAGAAGAACCTTCTTGCATCACGGACAAAAAATTGGTTTGGCTATTGGATTCATTAGGGCCAGGGGAATTTTGGTTCAATATTATAAACACCACGGTAAAATTTTCAGCTGTTGGCAAAACTTTACATAATTTCGTGAATTTGACCTGCGACCAAAATGAGGAAATTCATGCTTGGGATAATACTACAATTACTGCTGCTCCGGAAACGATAAAAGTACTCATCGGAACAATATACTACAACGATACGTTGGTGGATTACTTGGAAGCCCACAATAACGAATATAATGAATATATTACAAATAATACTATAATATATCTAAATTATACAAATCCATCTCTGCTAGATGAAACGTTCTATCGCATATGGAGATGGGACACGAGCATGGAAGACTGGGTTTTATTGTTCGACTGGATGACTACCAATGAAGGAGAATCGCTTGGATTCTATCCGATTAACTTATGCCATATAGGAGAATATTTCGATTATTCGTGCTGTGGTCTATATGAAATAGAATGGTACAGTGTAGATATCTATCATAATATAGAAACATTGAAATGGAACGATGTATACGTCGATTGCAATCCACCTGTATCAATAAAGGAATACGGTTTCCCCAGCATTGTCGAATGGTGGGGCCCGGAGGAAGTACACTGGATAACATCTGACACTCCGATATTCATCAATGCCACCGACGGATATGAAAGCGGAGTCAAAGAAATATGGTACAAGATATATTATCCAAATGGAACATTATATACGGAGCCTGACCGTCCAGATAATTTCACAAATTACACGGGAAGCTTTAAAGTTCAGGGAGAAGATGGAATATATCTGATTTACTACAAAGCAAGTGACAATGTCGGCCACATGGAAAGGGAGAGAAAACAGAAATTTGTTTTGGATAATTCTCTCTAGCTATAGCATAATATGTGATATAGTCCGGAGTCCTGATTTCATAAAAAAAACAAAAACCAATAGTTTTATATTTCGCTTTGATATTAGACCTTTTGCATAATTAGAATTTTTTTGCTATTCTATTCTAACTGCATC
>CAZSHJ010000007.1:0-51131 GCA_964606745.1 uncultured Thermoplasmatales archaeon
GGGTCTTACGCTTCGCTACAGACCACGCAGTATTCCCGGCCTAATTTCATAAATTCTGGAGTGGAGTTTTCAAAAACATTCCACCATATTTAAGTGCCCATTGAAAACTACAGCCGTGTATCAGAGAGGGCATGCAAAAACTGGGATTCTGTAGATGATTCCTGTTTTCCTGTCCAAAATCCCAAAAATGAGATATACTAGGCAGAGTTGAAATGTGGGAATGGGAAGAGGTTAGAAGGCGAAAAAAATGAAAAGAAAATTTCATTTTTATCCCATTCCCATTGAAGGTAATATGCAATGAGTTATAAAATTTATTGTTCGTGAAACAAAATCCCATATGTAAAGAAACAACTTGTGTCTCGATAATAACTTCTTTAACACATCTTAGCGAGAAATCCCCAACCTTTAGGTAGGGGATGAATCACGTACACGTTTCTTTAGCAAGGCTTTCCCCAGCCATTCTGACTTTCCATTTGATTACCATGGTAACATATCTAATCACAATAATAGATATTTGGGTATACAAATGGTATTGATTTCGATATTTCATAAATCATGAAATTACGGCTTTTATATCTTTTGTAACTTGAATTTATGTGAATAGAAAGACAAGCCGCCGAAGGGGGTTGAACCCTCGACCTTCTGATTACGAATCAGACGCTCTACCACTAAGCTACGGCGGCTTCATGATGGCCCGTATATTTCTGCAAAAATTTTATAATTTCCCGTACCCCTAACTTTCAATGTTATTTTCCAGTTTCCCTTCTGTGGTTCTGTAATATAGAAGAAATCCTTGTATTCGTTTCCCTTGCCAAGTGCACTATATTCCCTAGACATATTCACACCGAATGGGTTTGTTATCGTGATATTTGCATAACCGAGTATAAGGAATGACCATCCCGAATCTATAAAATTCGAAAAGTTTACATTGATATATATATGAAGGTATTTCGTATCCGCTTTCACCGTTATCGGAGGATACTCCTCAACTTTTGCAAAATTTTGATTTATTATATCAATGACTTTGAAAGTCTTATCGTCTTCAAGTTTCTTATCCCACTCGTACTCCTGCTTTTCTCCAAATTTTTCCGCCAGTTTCTGTGCCACTTCTTCAGGGCCTATACAACCTGACAGGGAAGCAAGAAGCAATATGACTAATACAATGAATGGAATAACTGCCCTTTTTCCCACTGACATCCAATGAAGTAGTCATTCACAATTTATTAAGGTTACGCTATCCCGTTAAACTGAAATATTGGAACAGAGTGCCTATGGATACCCTCCGATTTTAAGACTTGGGTCCCCGAATAAAACCCATTCCTGTGCCGTCTTGCAGTCGACCAAATCGGCGGTGTTGGGATTATCTTCCCAATTCATTGCCCAGTTTATCGGAAATCTATTCAGATAATCGGTTACTGTTGTGCCCCATCTGGAAGCATAAGAACGATGACCTTGACTTGCTTCCTCTGGACAAAAAAATTCAAGTCCACTCGATACAAAGCATGATGACAACTTCAATATTGCAAACGAGGGAGACAGGGTCGGTCTTGCACTGAAAAACGTGGAGAGCAGTGAAATGCAGCGGGGCAATGTTTTAACATCCGAGGAAGTGACAGCGAGCAAGGAAATAAGGGTTAATACGGCAAAAAGCGGGGGAAGCTTTAACGCTAGCAATGGACAAGCCAGTGATTCACAAGCCGGGCGACTCCTCCCTCCTTGCCCATCTGGATGCAGAAATTCCAAGGGTGGTCTGGAGAGGCAGAATACAATATATCAGTATGAAACAACGCCCTTGACTCCTCTGCCCGTTCTTATTCTTGAAAGCATATTTCCCGGCAGGGGTTTTTCCGTGATAATGAAAAGACGGGGCTCTCTCGAGAGTCTGTAATCATCCACTATTGCCTGGCGTATACTTATTTTCGCCTTTGCGATAATTGAGGAAACGGACGCAAGTATTCCCGGCATGCTGGCATCAGTAGGTATTATTTCTACAACTCCCCAATTCATTTGCGGTGCCACTTCTTTAAGATGGCATGTGGGTTGCAGCATCATAAAGATTTTTCTCAAATCCTTATTTTTCCGTATTGTTTCGACAGTGCTTACAACCGCCCTTCTGTCAACTCCCACTGCCCTTGCAATCTTGGAGTGGGAAAGCTCTATTTTTCCACAGAAAACGGCGTTTCCCTCAACTCTCAACCCGTATGTGAGAAGGAGTTCAGCCACCTTCTGCTGAGCCGGAAACTTCTGGAAGGAAGAGTATAATTTCTTCCACATAGACAATATATCACAATGGCGTATAAAAAGCTACTTTATACAAAAATATTCATTAACGATATTTTATACACATCATTGTATAATTTTATACAAAATTTTAAATATAGTTTTTTATTACTTACATCATGAAGACAAAAATCATGCTGGATGAAAATGATATACCCAGGAAATGGTATAATATACAAGCGGATTTGCCCACCCCATTGGACCCAGTAATAAACCCGGCTACAAAAGAGCCGATAACCCCGGATGACCTGAAGGCGATATTTCCAATGGAACTGATAAAACAGGAAGTTAGTACTGAAAAATATGTAAATATTCCAGAGGAAATTCTGGATATTTATCGATTATGGAGACCTTCACCGCTATACAGAGCCTACCGATTGGAGAAATATCTAAAAACTCCTGCAAAAATATATTACAAATGGGAGGGCGTATCACCCCCGGGATCTCATAAACCAAATACTGCGGTAGCCCAAGCATATTATAATAGCAAGGAAGGCATTGAAAGGATAGCAACTGAAACTGGTGCTGGACAGTGGGGCTCCGCGCTTGCATTTGGCACAAGATTATTTGATTTAAAATGTACGGTTTACATGGTAAGGGCAAGCTATGAACAGAAGCCCTATCGCAAGAGCATAATGCGGGCGTGGGGCGCAGAGTGTTTGTCGAGCCCAACAGATAAGACAAAATCTGGAAGAGCAATATTGGAGGAAGATCCGAATACAACAGGAAGCCTAGGTATTTCAATCTCAGAGGCTGTGGAAGATGCAGCAACCCATAATGATACGAATTACGCACTCGGTTCCGTGCTAAACCACGTTTGCATGCATCAAACAATAGTTGGCTTGGAGGCAAAAAAACAGTTTGAATCGGTAGATGATTACCCCGATGTGATATTTGGATGCGTCGGTGGTGGCTCCAATTTCTCAGGAGCATGTTTTCCTTTTGTAGGAGACAAATTGAGAGGTAAAAAACCTGATTTACAGATAGTGTCATGCGAGCCAACCGCGTGTCCAACACTGACAAAGGGCCTATACAAATATGACTTCGGTGACACAGCCGGTCTAACTCCCCTGATCAAGATGTTTACGCTTGGACACGACTTTGTGCCACCTCCAATTCACGCTGGAGGTCTTCGCTATCACGGTGACTCCCCCATATTGTGCAAACTTACCCATGATGGAGTTATGGATGCAGTTGCCTATCATCAAAATGAAGTTTTTGAAGCAGCGATTACATTTGCAAAGACGGAAGGAATTGTCGTTGCACCCGAGGCGGCACACGCGGTAAAGGCAGTGATCGATGAAGCGCTGAGATGCAAGAAAACTGGCGAGAAAAAAACCATATTCTTCAATAATTCTGGTCATGGTAACTTCGACCTAGCCGCGTACGACGCGTACCTAGACGGAAAACTTGTTGACTACGAATACCCCGTAGAGTTGGTAAAGCAATCGCTGGCCAGATTACCAGAAATATAATAAAAATGAAAAAAATAGGCTTTGTAGTCAACCCTATTGCAGGTATGGGTGGGCGCGTTGGTCTAAAAGGTACGGACGGGATGGCCAAGGAAGCAATAAGGAGGGGAGGGATACCAATATCCGCTGAAAGAGCAAAATTAGCAATGAAAGGCATTGAAACATATGCTAAAATCCTTACATGCTCTTCTAAGATGGGAGAGACATGCTTGAAAAAAAATTTTGAGGTGGTATACAATGCACTGGAAAATACATCCGCACGGGATACAAAAAATGCATGCAGGGAGTTTCTAAAGAGAGAGATTGACCTGCTCGTTTTTTGCGGCGGAGACGGAACAGCAAGGGATGTTTACAGCGTTGCCGGCAGAAAAGTACCTATTATCGGTATCCCATCCGGCGTTAAAATGCACTCGTCGGTCTTCGCCGTTACTCCCACTGCGGCAAATAAAATAATTATAAAATTTTTGCAAGATGATTCTTCAATAATTGAAACAGAGATAATGGATGTAGATGAAGAGGTTTTCAGGAGCGGATTGATGAAAATAAAATTATACGGATATGCCATAACACCTTACGAGAAAATTCTGATTCAAAAAGGGAAAGAAATCTTTATTTCGGCGGATGAGAGTGCCCAGAAAAAAGAAATATCCTCATTTTTAGCTCCCATTCTCAGTAAAGGAACATGTATCTTAGGTGGAGGAAGCACAACGGAAAAAATTGCAGATGCATTGGAGATAGAAAAGACGCTGCTCGGGGTAGATGTCGTAAAAGATGGAAAATTGATTGTAAAAGATGCTTGCGAGGATGAAATATTGAACCATCTGAACGGCGACAAAAAAAGGATAATCGTAAGCCCCATTGGCAGGCAGGGATTTGTATTCGGAAGGGGAAACCAGCAGATAAGCCCGGAAGTGATAGGGAAAGTGGGAGTGGATAACATCATTATTGTTTCAACGCCCCACAAGCTAGCCCAGACCCCGTATCTTTTTGTGGATACCGGCAATGCCCGACTGGATAAAATATTGAGTGGGTGGAAAAGTGTTATCACTGGATTTGCAACAGCAGAAAGAAAGATGGTACTAAGCAAATAGCGCCATTATTCTGGGTCTGACTTCACCAGAAGCATGGATTTTATGAAATCCTGTCGATTAAACGTTTTTACCACTTTAAATCCAATGGGGACAAATTCCTCCTTTCCATAGATTTTATCCATGGAATCCCACGGCTTCCTTGCAATAATTTTTGTATTGTCTCCCGATTCATCTCTTATCCTTTTAAACACTTTTTCCCTTGGCTCTACGCCCAATGAAATGATGATTACGTCAAAGCCCGAGAAAGGGTACGACACAGCATTCCCATTGTCTATGTGTATTTTTTTGCCCAGTCCGTATCTGCCCACCATATCTCTTGCCCTTTCAACCGCCTTTTTATCCCGATCAATGCCTACAAAGGATGCACCCACATTTTTAGCAAGTATCAGGATGGTATTTGGCACCGCCCCACATCCAACGTGCAGAACTCTATAACTTCTTTTTATGTCGACCATCTCGAACTCAGCCATTGTCATTTTTTCAAAAAATTTTGTATACACCTTTCCAAAAAAAACTACTGAAAGAATCTTTTCAAGAGTGCGAAGCATGATATCATGAAAACCCTTGCTTTTCTTTGTCATCAATGAGTGAATGCTAGGGTGTTTTAAAAAAGTATACAGCAGACGGCAACTATGATACTGAATATCATTATTTTGGGGAAATACAATTTATCTCATTTGCCTATATTTAGTATACATAATATCAATACTAAATTAAATTCAGATAGTATTTTTCAATACTATATCCCAAAGCCAGGTGATGAATCGGCAATTTGGTATATTGAGTATATGCATTATATATACCAAAGAGTGTTAATATACTATTTTAGCTAACCAATATGTTCTCGGCAATTCTTGATATTTAATAGCACGATTGATCAATGCCTATTGCAGGCGCGTCCAGCCGGTAGGTTGCAGTGCCGAACAATGTAAGCAAGCACTGCATTCAACGAATATCAATGCAGAATCATATTTTGCAATGTTCACTGCAGTTTTGTCGTTTATCCAGGTTTTCATCCAAAAAGGGCAATTTCGTTTGATTTTTCATAAAATTTATATAAAATACGCCGATTTAAGTGTCCATCGGTTTACCGTTAGACACTTTAGGGATGGGAAAATGAAGAAAATTGCCATATACACTAGGGTTTCCACGGAGGATCAGGCAAAGGAAGGCTTTTCGCTTGACGCCCAGATGGAAAAACTCCAGGCATACTGTAGCGCCAGAGGATGGGAGATTGCAGGAAGCTATGTGGACAACGGATACAGCGGCAGAGACACAAATCGCCCTGCCTACAGGAAAATGATGGAGGACATAGATAAGTGGAATGCGTTGCTCGTGATGAAGATGGACAGAATTCATCGAAACAGCAAGAATTTCATGATGATGATGGAAAATCTGAACGAAAGAGGAAAGGAATTCGTATCGATGACAGAAAGCCTCGACACATCCACCGCCATGGGCAGATTTGTCATGGACATAATCCAGAGAATAGCACAGCTGGAGAGCGAACAAATAGGGGAACGTGTCTATGTCGGCATGCGCCAGAAGGCAAAGGACGGCAAGGGAATACTGGGCTCGCCTGCACCCTATGGTTATGAGTACAGGGATGGAAACTTCGTTGAGATAGATGATGAGATAAGCACGGTCAAGAAGATATATGATATGTACCTGGACGGAAAATCTCTGGGAGATATTGCATCGTGGCTGGAGGAAGAAGGGGTAAAAACGAAAAGGGGGGGCAGATGGAACAAAAAGACGGTGGCAAGGATACTTTCCAATCCCATTTACTGCGGGCTGGTCGAATGGGAAGATATAATTACCCCAGGAGCCCATGGAACGGCAGTGAGTGTAGAAAAATTCAACATGACCCAGGAACTGAAACACAAGAGAGCACGGCGTAAAGGCAAAAATTTTGTGATAGGAAAATTGCTGGAAAAAGAGATTTTACCTTGATTCTTTACTTAGACTATTTTATATCTATATCAAATATACTAGAGATATATTAATGCAGTATTGTTGCCTTCGGAGCACTGCCCGGGAAATATTTTAAACAAAATAACAAAACTTAGTATATTTATTATGCATATTTAGTATACTTAGTTTATGATTTTCTATTTTTGTATATGTCTAAGGCAATTTCCCTCAAAATTTTTGTTTTTTTGTCTGCTTTTTCAACGATTACTTATCCTTATGTTTCCTAAGCAAATTCATTATTTTTTGTATGTAATCTTTCTTCTCCTGTGATATATCTGCTTTTTCCACCCATGAATCCAGTTCTTCAAAATCCCATGTAGTTGTAAATTCTCCAGAACATAACTCTTTGTATCTTTTTTCCTCTGTTGCCTTTTCCCCTAAAAGTGTCTTTGCAATAATAGAAAACATTAATCCAATTGCAACATCTTCATCATCCTTGCTATATTTCAACGATTCTTGAGCAGCTTTTAAAGCATTGGCATATTCTCCTGCAATTATTAAAAGCTCGGAACGATGCCGATAAGCTGGCGTAATTTCTGGATTTATTTCCAGTGCTTTGTCGTAGCATTCTATTGCATCATCGTACTTTCCAAATTTCTCGAGGGAAGTTCCTTTATTGTATATAGCTACTGCATATTCTGGATTTATCTCTATTGCATTGTTGTAGCATTTGATTGCCTCATCGTATTTTTTGAGGTTATATAATGCATATCCTTTATTGTTCCATGCCTCAGCATTTTTTGGATTTATATCTATTGCCTTATCATAGAATTCGATAGCTTTCTCGTAATTTTCTTCATCATAAAATTTCCCTGCCGTGGAGAAGAGATTATAGAACCCTTCGATTTTTTCTAATTCTTCTTTTTCTTTTCCTTTTGCTTTTTCTTTCCTTTCTCCAATTTTTCTTTTTAAAGTTCCTTCTCTTTTTTTCGCTCTTTCCGTAATCTCAGCTGGATTTGGTATTTGAATATCCAGTTCTCCCCGTAAAGTAGCAAAAAAATCCTCGGAATCTTTTATTTTTATGAGAAATGTATTTGAATGATTTAGAAGCTTTTTAGCATACTTAGACAAAGAATTTTCGTTTCTGGCACACCACCATATTCCGTATGAAGGGTCAGCATCTTTTAATACCCTCATAATGGAGTTATCATTGCCACCATAACCAACAACTATCAATCCATATTCCCGCAAACATTCATTTAAAGCGAATTCCATGTTTTTTGTTAATCGTTCTGTTTCATTCCTAAGATTTTTGAGGTTATCATACAAATAATCTCCATGTAATTTAATAATCACTGGTCTATTCTCAGTGAATCTAAATTCTGGAGCTAAAGCATCATGATTGATAATGAGCGGTCTTTTTTCTAAAAATAAGTAAAAAGCATCATACAACAAATCGTCAAAATTGGGAGTTAAGGCGACAGGACAATATCTTTCTCCCATCATCGATGCGAGAATTATTATTCCAAAAGACGGTTCTTTTCCTTCTACCAATTCTCTGATATATTTCCTTCGCTGTTCTCTTGCAGGATAAACTTGCTCAAACCAAAATCCATATTTACTTTCTCCTCTTGGCTTACTTTTCTCTTTTTCTTTAACCCATTTTTTGAATTCCTTGCTATTATTGGGATTACCTCCTTCCCTTTTATATTTCTTTTTTTGCCATTCCTCAATAAGTTCTATGGCAGTTGGAATACCTGCTTCTCTCGATGTTCCCGCTCCAATCAAAAATGCAAAATGATTATTGTTATTTTTCATAAAATTAATTAATTCTTCTATGCTTTTTCTATTAAAATCTCCGTATTCCTTCATCTCGACTTTTTAATAATAAAGGTATTCTTAAAGTTTTGGGGGAGTTTCGTAAAAAATCAATACAAAGTTTATTTAGTATTTTTGATATCCCTGCCTTGTTTAATAATTTCTGCAACTTTTCTTATTATTTCCGTCTTCTTTTCTTTTTTATCCACCAAAACTTGTCCTTCCTTTTTCCACCATCTGCCAGGATATGCCTTTTCCTCCTTCTGGGGATTGAGCCCCATCTTTCTTGCCGCCTTAACTATCTCCTCAATAGAGGCATTGGGAACTGCAATATCCTTTGTAACACGTCTTCCTTCCTTCTTGGTTTTCTGTCTGTCAAAGTATATTGGCCACAGGACATATTTTTTTTCAGGCATTTTGCTTTAACAGTACGGCATTAATGCATCCGTCTTGGCCGGGACGTGAAGTCACTCTTGCTTTTCCCATCTCTGTTTCTATGACGGCACCCTTGGTAATTATATCTCTTCTGACATAGTTGGGATTTGCGGGATTTTCAAGTATATCTTTTATCTCAACTTTCTTCGTCGTGCTTGTTTTCGGGTCGGTTACATTTGCCACATTTGTTGCAAGCACGCGAACTCTGGTGTTTCCACCCCTAACCCTGACCTTTTTATGTCTCGCATCCCCTAAAATAGGGATGTTCTGTTCTCTGCCCAGTTCATACCTTCTCTTCTTTTTTGCGAGTTTTAGTTTCCCGCCGGTTTCCTTTCTTCTTGATTTACCTTGCCATTTCATTTAATCCCTCTAACCATTTCCATTTTTCATCAACATCTTTTTGTATTTTATTCAAAATATCTGTCCTCTTTTCCGGCTTAAAAAGATGCTTGAATCTTCCCTGCATTTTTAGATATTCTTCCACGGGCTTCCGTTCCTTTGGCCGGTAATTAACTTTCATATCATTCATGTCCGGACTTTCCAGTTCCCACAAGACAAATATACCCGTTTCAATAGCCATTCTTGATAGCTCCACCGTCAGCTCGCTCGGATAACGCCACCCAGTAGGGCACGGGGAAAACACCTGTATAAATGAAGGACCTTCCGTATCCACGGCTTTCTTTACCTTCCTCTTTAGATCCTTGTATTTTGCTATGGTAGCCGTCGCCGTATATGGAATATCATGGGCCGCCACTATTGCCGCTATTGGCTTTTTCTTCTCGGTCTTTCCAGTACTCACTGTTCCTGCCGGGGATGTCGTCGTCGATGCAGCGAATGGAGTGGACGAACACCGCTGTATGCCTGTGTTCATGTACGCTTCATTGTCGAAAACCACATAGGTCACGTTATTCCCCCTCTCAAGCATGCCGCTGATGGCCTGGAATCCGATATCATAAGTCCCACCGTCACCGCCGAACGCAAGAATATTCACACCTTCTCTTTTACCCAGCTTTTTTAGGGCTACATCCACACCTGATGCAACTGCCGCAGCATTCTCAAACGCAGTATGAATCCACGGGATTTTCCATGCTGTTTCCGGATATGCAGTTGTCATGACTTCGAGACATCCTGTCGCATTGGTAACAATCGTATTTGGCCCTGCCGCTTGGAGAACCATCCTGACCGCCATGGCCTCGCCGCATCCTGCGCACCCCCTGTGCCCCGAAGAAAGCAATTCATCACTTGCCATTTTATTGCACCTCCGCATCGTTAAGATTTATCCAGTTTACCATATCATCCGGTCCTCCCTTTTCAATAGCGGTCTCTGATAGGTCTGCCATCTTGTAGAAATCCTCCTGTGTTACGTCCCTGCCGCCGAGTCCCAGAATAAAATCGATCAGAATGGGTTTTTCTTTCTCGTTTACCAATGCACCTGCCACCTCGCTGAATACGGCTCCTCCGAAACCGAAGGATATATTTCTGTCCAATACTGCAAGAATCTTTGTTTTTCCAGAGAGTTTTTTTACCTCATCAAACGGGAACGGCCTGAATACCGTAAGTTTCGCAGCCCCTGCCTTGATTCCTTTCTCCCTCAATGCATCGATTGATGCCCTGGCTGTACCGCTCATTGAGCCCATCGTAAGGAAAATGATATCTGCATCATCTGTTCTGTATTCATTCACCTTCTTATGTTTCCTGCCAAATTTATTGTAAAATTCTGAAAATACCTCGTCTATCACCTTCTCTGCATTCTTCATTGCATTCCACTGCTGATATTTGAATTCCGTGTAGTGGGCAGGGGTGCTGAAAGATCCGAAAGTCATCGGATTCTTAACATCCAGCCTGTATACTGGTTTATAAGGCGGGAGGAATGAATCTACCTCTTCCTGGAGTGGCACATCAACTCCCTCCATCGTATGTGTCAGAACAAAGGCATCCAGTCCTACCAGCGATGGCAGCAAAACTCGGTGATTTTCTGAAACCCTGAATGCTATTACCATGAGGTCAAGGGCATCTTGATTATTCTCTGCATAAAATTGCAGACAGCCGCTATCTCTCTCCGCAATCGTGTCCTGATGGTCGCACCATATGTTTATCGGGGCGGACAAAGCCCTGTTCCCGACAGCCGTGACTATCGGCAGTCTCATCCCGGATGCAATAAAAAGCATCTCACTCATGAGTTTCAATCCCTGGGATGCAGTTGCAGTCACAACCCTGGCCCCAGAGGCACTTGCCCCTATTGCAGCACTCATTGCACTATGCTCCGATTCCGTAAGCAGAAGCTCGGCATCCATTTCTCCGTTTGCTATATATGTCGAAATCTGCTCTGGGAAAAGCGTGGAAGGCGTTATGGGATATGCTGGAACCACATCAACTCTTGCCAGCTTGGCAGCCACCGCCGTTGCAAAATTTCCTTTAACAACCTGCTTCACGCCCATTTTATTACTTCTCCTCCGTGACCATTTTCAATGCATCAAACGGGCACTCATGGACACATATCCCGCATCCCTTACAGTAATCATAATCTATTTTTATCGGCTTCTTTGCCTTTGCATCTGCAGGCTCTATCGCACTGTCCGGGCAGAACTGCCAGCAGATATTGCAGAATTTGCATTTTTCTTCAGTAAGAACGGGCTTCAGTGTTCTCCATGAGCCCGTTTTGTAATCCAATGCACTTCCCGGAGTTGTTATTACGGCACCCATAGTTACTTTTTCCGCTTTCTCCATGCTCATACTCCCACCACTTTCTCATAGGCAGACTTTGCAGCCATCACATTATGCTCTTTCCTTGCAGGCGACATTTCCATGACCGCCTCGGTCACAGAATCAATGGAAACATTTCCTATAACCTTTGCATATGCACCAAGAATTGCGGTATTTACAATGGGATTTGTCTGTGTGCCGAGCTTGCACCTGACGGCAATTTCAGTGGCATCCACGGCATATACATCTGCACCCCCGAAGTCAAATTCCGATGGGTTCTTCCTTGTATTTATTATAACCTTTCCTCCTGCCTTCAGGCCGCCGCCTACGTTTGCCTCCTTCAGCTCGATGAGACTCGGGTCCTGAATGATAACGGCATCTGGTTCATATATCTGGTATTTTATGTCTACGGGTTTATCATCCATCCTTAGAAAGGCAGCTACAGGTGCACCCCTTCTCTCGACACCGAAGATAGGAAAAGCCTGAACGTACTTACCTTCCTTAAAGGCGGCGACGGAAAGGATGTTGGCAGCAGTTACCGCGCCCTGTCCACCTCTTCCATGGAAACGTACTTCATACATAGGAATCTGTGCATGAAATAAGGAACTACTACATAAAATTTAGCATGAAATTCGATGTTGCCATATAAATAAAAATTTGGCTCTATTCCATAATATCAGTCGGCATTTCGTATCCATAATTAAGACGGGGAAAAAGGAGATAGATGATTACAGATTGAAAATACCGGTCAACATTCCATCGCGGAGCATCAGCATGAACCAGTTGCTCAGCATCTCAAGAATTTTCTGCATGGGGAGATAATATGCTTTTGGCATCGACACGGCCAAGGAGTCTGACCATTCACTTTCAGCCCCAGTTATGTCTTTGGCTTTGACCTTTATGCCATAAGTTCCCACACTATCCCATACATAAGACACGTTCACAGTCTTTCCTGAGTCATACGGCCCCAGCCATCCACTATCGCTTCCGTCTCCCCAGTCAAAGAGATAATAAATCTGGTCACCATCTGAGTCTGTTGAATATGAAGAATATGAATAGGTGGTCCCTACGATTCCCGAAGTTGGTCCAGATGGTTTCTCGGGTTTATTCGGCGGATTATTCGTGGATATTCCGGTTTTAAATGTCCAATCAGGTCCGGTGGTTGAGAAACCGATGCTGTCCCAAGCGTCAATTCTCCAGTAATATGTAGTGTTATAATCCAGTGTTACAAGGTTGTAAGTGGTGGAAGGTTGAGCCATTTCAACATTCGGCGGGGGGTATGTGGTCCCGAAATACACATCATATACCACTTCATCGCCATCAGGGTCACCGCCTGTCCAGCTTAAATCGGTGTTTACATTGACATCGGTTGAATTGTTTGCAGGGTTTGGATTGCTCGGGAGGTGAGGTGGCTCATTGGGCGGCTTGACATTTGTTTCTGTTAATTCGGCACCCAGTTCATTTAAGTCCCAGTATAAACTCTCATTGTACCACATCCGTATATTGTTGTATGGCGCCTTGACAACGTTACGGGCTGTCGGGGAATACCAGAATTCGTATTTTGTACTTCCGGAAACATGAAAAGCATCGTTGTATTTGCCGGCCAGAATATTTACTGTTTCTTTGCCGGTACATGCCAAATTATGCTCTTCTATGTATACAGGAAAGTCATAATATAGTGGATATGGTACTGCAAGCGAAACTTCGCCATTCGCATAAATCCAGAATGTCATAAGGGGAACAGACCACGTCTCGTTTACATCTATAGGGAAGTCATAGGGCGAGACAACTGGAGTTACATTCTGTTTCATTTCCAAGTCAACCCAGAAGGAATTGGTTACAAACTGGCGTTTTATATTTCCTTCGATGTGTGTATCATACAATCTTTCCATTGCAAGGTCAGATTTTCCGATGGACATCTTCCCGTTTATGACCGTATTTTGAAGAACGCCCTCTATTATACCTGCAAGCACCACAGACCCTATAATCTCTCCATTAAAAGTCAGCGTATAGCTTTCGCTGCCGATATTTGTAACTTCGAAATGCAAATTTGTAATTGTTACCTCCGCGGAGGCGCCCGTTGCCTCGTAAGAAAGACCGATGTCATATATCCAGTAATTTCCATTCTCCCATACCGGAATATCTGCACTATCATTTTGCAGAGCCCGGCTATCCATACCTACTTTTGTTTGCCCGACATTGGTACCTACAATATCTGCTGCCGGTAAAAAAGACATGAGTAACAACATGCAAACAAGTGCACCAATCTTTTCTGATTTTTTCATTTTATCTCCCGGGATACTAATAGGATAAAACATATAAATATTGCGTTAGAGTTTATCATGCACCCTTTTGCGGCAAAATACTACTACAGATATGCACACTATTAGGCATATCATAATGGAATGACTTGCCTACCGCCCTATCTCCATCATCCTTTTCAACGGCTTCCTTGCTCGCTCTAGCGTATCTCTGTCAATTGTGATCTCCGGTTCCATCTTCTCGAGAGAACTTATAACCTTGTCCAGTGTGATTTTCTTCATATCAGGGCAGATGGCAGACTCAATGGGATAAAATTCTTTTCCAGGCATCTCCTTTTTCAGGCGATAACACATTTCCTTTTCAGTAGCTACAATAAATTCTGTTGCCCTCGATTTCATTGCATAATTTATCATTCCTCCCGTAGAAGCAACTTTATCAGCAACATCTATCACCTCCGGGTTGCACTCTGGATGGACAATTATTTCTGCATCAGGATGCTCCTTTTTAATAGCCATGATATCCTTCATTTCTATGTTCTTATGCGTGGGGCAAAAACCGGGCCAGAGAATTACCTCCCTATCGCCTGTATATCTTTTGACATATTTCCCCAGATTACTATCAGGTACAAATATGACTCCGTCGTCCATGCTTTTCACCACCTTGACAGCATTCGCAGATGTGCAGCATACATCACTTACTGCCTTGACTTCTGCTGTGGTATTAACATAACTCACCACGTCCATACCCTCCTCTTTCTTGAGGGAGAGCAATTCTTCTGAAGAAACCATTGCAGCCATGGGGCACCTTGCATCTGCGTCCGGATGCAAGACAATTTTGCCCGGATTCAGAATTTTTGCACTCTCTGCCATGAAGTTTACACCGCAGAATACTATGACATCGGCCTCCGTCTTCTGTGCCCGTATGGCAAGAGCGAAGGAATCGCCCATGAAATCTGCCGCGTCCTGCACTTCAGGTATTTGGTAATTATGTGCCAGAATTATAGCATTTCTTTTCTTTTTCAACTCATCAAGTTTTTTGAGTTTATTATTCATTTTCCGTGTGCTTATATTCGCATACCTTTAAAACTTTTTGATGTCCGCACTTGAAACCGTCTATTTAACACACCCAAATTATAAATGATAATCACTATCTCATCCCTTAATATTTCATAATGAAGAATGATAGGTAGTACCTCATAATTGCCTTTTCAATATTCTAAACAAGCTGGCATTAAAATATTTGTATTTCACTTTCTTCACCATCTTACTCCATCATTTCCACACATGCACATCATCAAGGTTCTTTAACAACCTATATCAGGGCCCGCAGTCTTGGTACCACCAACATGGCGATTATGGCAAGGAGTACTATCACGGAAAATATCGTGGTAGTTGCAGAAGATACTTTTTCCACTTTTTCCTCTTTCCATTTCTTCCTGATTTTTTTGGTTATAAAACCTATGCCGTCTTTGAATATGTATCCTCCGTCCAACGGGATAGCTGGCAAAACGTTAAAGGTTCCTATGGCAAAATTCAACCAGAAAAGCCAATAAAATATATTTGCAAGCGGCCAGAATATCGAGGAGGGAACGGCTGTCGAAAACATTGTCGTGAATTGAGGAGGGAATGGTGAGAGCCCTGCAAAAGGCAGTGCTATGTAAAGGAAAAATGATTCCTTACTGGATAATGGATGAGCAAGCTTTTGCGTATAATAATCTATTGGCCTCGGATTTATTCCCATGGGCAACGTTGACAATCCGAGGAAACCTTTGCCCTTGTATTCATCCTTGTTCTCCTGCGGGTTATATTTCTCATAATACTCGTATTTATCTCCCAGTAAAACATAACTGCTGTAGTTCACAAAGGTGCCGTTTTCAAATCTGTAATATTCCACTTCGATTTCTTTCCCTGACCTTGTTAAATTCATTTCATGCAAGAACGTGCTGCTATCGGTAATTTCCGTGCCGTTTATCTTGTATAACACATCTCCGTTCTCCATCCCTGCTTCCGAGGCTGGATATTCATCCATTATGCCTGCGACTGCCAACCCTCCGAATACACTTGCATTAAAAAACTTCCCGTCATAGAATATAGTCACATTGTAGAATATACCTGGTTTCACGTCCTCCATAATATGCTCAAAGTCGCCCATGTTTCTTATTTCCTTCCCGTCAAACGAGGTTATGGCACTCCACGATTTTATTCCGGCAATATCAAATGGGCTGTTCGATACCTCTCCCGTTACCATCACACCGTCCACTTCAGGCGAAAGTGTCCCCATCATCACGGACGAGAAAACAAGAGCACATATAAGAGCGAGAATCATATTAGAGGTCGGCCCCGCGGCGAACACCCTGGAACGTTTTCTCTTGTTCACCTTTTCCAGTTCCTCCTCGTCAGGCTCCACAAATGCCCCTATGGGTACTATCAAAAAAATTAATCCCAAGGCTTCCACCTTTATTTTTCCAACCATGGCAAGTATCCCATGTGAAAATTCATGTATTATTATGGCAATCGCAAGCGCAAGTATGCCATATCCTACAGGAATAACCGGATTTATTCCCGGCAGTCCTATGAGCATCTGGGGCGAAGGTGCACTTTCGGGGGGTATATTGAAAGCAAAACGAACATTCCACAAAATCAGGATGAAAGTGGCAAACATTGCTACCAGTGAGAGAATTATTCCGAAATCCGCGTATGCTCTCCAGAATTTCTCCTTTTTAGCAATCCGACCTATGAATTTCTTCCCTTTTTCAGTTTTCCACATGACTATCGGACCCCACATGGAAAAACTCTCGTTTCCTCTATTCTTCACTACGTAGAGGACAAAAGCCCATAAAAACAGCAGAATCAGAAGAATTATGAGTACGGACATCGTTGCCCTAATGTCTCTTCCCTTTATTAAGTCTTCTGCATTTCCTCTTTACCATAGACATCCTCAGCTATATGGTAAAGCACGGTTCCGATAAATGCTATTAAGACGCCCTCAATTATTGTGGTGAGGAACGGCATAGTGAGAAGGGATTGCAGGGATTCCGCATTTATCGTGATTTTTATCAACATATCCAGCGATGCCGAAAGAATGAGACCAAAGGCAAACATGGAAAACGGCAGGATTACATATCCCCACAGAATCTTTTTTTCCCTGAAGTAAACATCTGTAAATCTGCCTGCTACAAATATGATAACAGATAGAACGAACCACCATACAATTTCATCCATGAACCTTATCGTGTATTCAAATATGCCGTGCGGGACCGGCTCGAGGGTCGATACCACATTGTATGCCGATACGATGGCACTAACCATGATGAAAATGGCAAGCAGATTTGCAAACAAAGATATCTTTCCGCTTCTTAAACCGGAATACATTTCCTTTCCCACGCTTCTGGCAAATCCCTGAAGGCGGAATACCCTGACCATGAGATATGTCCCGAGAACAAGAAGAATCGTGGCGAATCCCCATGCAGGAGACCCAAGAATGGCGGACAGCCCCCACAGAAACAGGACAATGGCTACTGGGAGCACGAACTTCCTCTGCATTTTTTCGTCCTCCATAAACCTGGAAATCAAATAATAAGTCCCCTCAAGAGTTTTGCTCTGCTTGACGACAACTCTTTTTATTGCATCTATTTTGACTCTTGACTGGATGATGGGCAAGATATATTCATCCTCCTCTCCATCAGTTATCAGCATTGCACTATCTGGTTTTATTTTTTCCAGCACTTTGTCCAGCTGCCCCGCAATTATTTTATCCGATACGGGCCCGACCTCCTCGCTCCCGCATATGGTGACTATTTCGGCATTTTCATCCAGCTTGTCATACGTGGATATCGCCGAAAACATGCAGTTCACATCCGAATCCTCCGGGTCAGCCAGTGCGAGTTTCTCCGCCGCACGAATATTATCCGCCCTGCCTATGATAGGGGACATTATACCTGCCTTTATCCCCACATCATTGTCTCTATCTATGCAAAGAACCAGAGTTTTCATATCTGCCTAATTATTGACATATTGGTATAATAATATTGCGATTTCTTTTGCTTATTTTTACCTGTTTATTTTTATTCCACCCTGTTTTATTCAATTATCTCTTCCGGTGCCCCTGCCAGTGCAACCATCGCTTTTGCCTCCATAAAATGCAACTTTCCGGGTACAATAATACAATGGAGAGACGGCCCAAAATCCCTCTCAATCAATTCATGCGGATAACCTGCCGCCGCGACAGATAATGGTGAGGATGCCCTTGCGACCACTGCCATCAACATTTTTTCTTTTATGATACCTCCTTTCTCTCTCCTTTCCATCTCCATAAGAAGTTCTATGCCCTCGTTCGCAGTCATGCACCGCTCTCCCACGTCCAGCAAAACGAGTGTATGGAGTCCTCTTTCCATATTCTCCTTGATAACACCATAGGGTGAACATGGGAAATAATCTTGCTCCGGAAATGCAAGAGTAGTAGCCCTGCCAAATTTATATGACTGAAGCCCGAGCAGGCCTGCCGCAGCAGTCATTATGCTTATGCCGTGCACCACCTTTGTGGTTATACCCCGTTCCATAGCCCTCAATCGGAGGTCGATATGCGTTGTTGCGGTCATGGGGTCGCCCCCGGTCAGCAGGCATACCCTTTCTTCACTTGCATCCCTGAGGATGATTTCCCCGTTTTCAACGTCCTTCCTTTCCAGTACCGTTATTGGCATGCCTATCATCTTCTCGATTTTTTTTATTGGAACACCTAGCATGCTTGTGTAAAATTCTGCAAATACTTTATCGCATGCCCCCGCCGCCTCCGCCCCCGCCAGCGTTATATCCTTCTCGCCCCATAAACCGAGCCCAATGAATATCAGTTCGCCCATGTTGCCCCGTTTAACCATTGAGGATATATTAATGTATTTTTTGGCCAAGGGGAGAACCGAAAATTCGGTCGATAACGATATATATAAATTATATAATAAAGTCTCAATGGAATCCATCTGCATTTCAGTGCCCCGCGAAAGGGCCGAGTTGATAAGACAAAAGTTGATGGAGGAACATCTGTTGAGAAATGACCTTAAGATAAGGTATGACGATAATAACGTTTATCTCCCTGTCGTCAGGGAAGTTCACATGGAGGACACCGACCTGAAAAAGATGGATTTCAAGGAAATAAAAAGAAGGCAGAGTTTCAGGGAGGTGATAACATCGAAAGTAACGGCAGACGGACAAATTTCATCGTTTGATGTTGTCGGCGACATTGCCATAATAAGAATACCATCCGAACTGAGGGGATACAAAGAAGAGATAGGAAATGCGATACTCTCGACAAACAAGCATGTGAAAGTTGTCTGCACGGATAACGGCGTCAAGCAGGATTACAGAATCAGAGACATAGAAGTCATAGCGGGAGAGAAAAGAACGGAAACCACCCACGTTGAACACGGGGTAAAAATAACGGTGGACGTGGCAAAGGTCTATTACTCCCCAAGATTGGCTTCCGAACGGGAAAGAATTGCAAGATGCATCAAGCCGGGTGACATTGTCATAGACATGTTTGCAGGGGCTGCTCCGTTTTCCGTGGTCATCGCAAAGCTTGCAGAGCCGTCCCGTGTATATGCAATAGATACAAACCCCTGTGCCGTGAAGTATGCAAACATGAATGTGAAGATGAATAAAGTCGATGATACTATCAGGGTGATGGAAGGCGACGCAGGGAATATCGTACCTTCACTGGGAATGGCAGACCACATAATAATGAATCTTCCCCACAGTTCTCATGAGTTTTTTCCAACGGCGGTAAATGCCGGCAGAACCATCCATTACTACGAGATAACTGATAAGAATAAAATTGAAGAAAGATTGGAATGGCTTGGAAATCAGGCTGAAAAGCAAGGAAAGAAATTGGAAGTTAAGAACTGGAGAGTTGTTGGCAGCTACTCGCCGAGCAAGATTAAAATCGGGGCAGATTTGCTTATACGCTGAAATATTTGCCCGCGCCATCAAGGGCATATGCCATAAGTTCCGCACCCTTTTCGAGGTCGTTTGTATCAATCACCTCTACCCCGGAGTGCATGTATCTTGTCGGCACGCTTATCACGCCGCAGGGGATACCGGCCCGGGTCAGATGTATGGCTGTCGCATCTGTTGTACCGCCTGATGAGACATCCAGCTGATACGGTATGCCCCTTTCCTTTGCGATATTCTCAAGCCACCTCATTATTGACGGCGGTGCTATCAGCCCTCTTCCAGATGCATCTGTTACCGTAAGGACAGGACCTTTGCCCAGTTTAACCGAGGAATCCTTTTCTTTCATTCCCGGATGGTCTCCTGGTATTGCCGTCTCGCTGACCACCGCGACATCCGGATTCAGCCCGAATGCAGATGTTCTTGCCCCTTTAAGTCCCACCTCCTCTTGGACGGTCCCAACCGCATAGACCGTGGCATCCGTTTTTGTTCTTCTCAGTGCTTCCACCATCATGACGACGCCAGCCCTGTTGTCCATCGCCTTTCCCGTAACCCGACTTCCCTGCAATTCCCTGAATTCCCTGTCGAGAGTCACCGGTGTTCCGGGACGGATGCCCAGTTTCTCAACTTCCTTCCTGCTGGTCGCACCTATATCTATAAACATGTTCTTTGCCTCCACAACCTTCTTTTTGTCTTCCGAACTCATAACATGGGGAGCTTTAGAGCCGATTACCCCGTAGAAGTTCCCGTGAGGGGAGTGAATTACAACCCTGTTGTTGAGAAGTGTCTGGTCAAACCATCCCCCGAACTTTACGAAATTTATGAATCCCTTCTCGTCTATATGTTTGACGACGAGTCCTATCTCATCCATATGTGCGGCTATCATAACAGACGGTTTTCCCCCGTTTCTGACAGCAATAAGGTTACCCATGTTATCCACCCTGATCTCATCCGTGAATCCCTCGATTGCTTCCCTTGTTATTTCCCTTACGCTGTCCTCATGCCCCGATATCCCTTGTGCATTGGATAATCTCTCCAGAAGCTTTGTCATTTTACTCATGTTCACCTATTGAAAAATGTTATTTAAATGTTGCATTATGATTTGCCCGTCTTCAAAATCCTACGAACCAACAATTTCAATCCATCCATATCTAAAATCTCGACTTCTTCTTCCTTGTTAATTACATTTTCAGTTGTTCTCGCCTTCCAGATTTCCCCCTTTATTTTTACTTGACCCTCTGGATTCAACCGCTTGATTACTTTTCCTGATAATCCAATCATTTCTTCTCTACCAATTCTGGGCTTTCTAAAGTGAGGGTAATAAACATAAAATTCAAATGCAAGAACGGCGAGCAGAGCCAAAATTATAGTCCCACTTACCCATCCGCCAAAATCAGTGTAATAATGGATAATAAGAATTAAACCAATGCCAATAATTGTTTCATTAAGAGAAAGTAACAGGAATGCCCCTAACTTTTTCATAAAAGTAATACATTTACGCTATAAAATAACTGTTGCTTTCCAATCATTATCTACGATCCCTTTGTCGATACTGGCCAGTCGTATGAAGCTCTCTCCTTATAACGATGACTTTCGCTCTTCAAGGTATATTGAATTCTATCTTACAGACAACTCTTATCTTCAAAATGCTGACCTCTATCCCTATGGCATAAGGTTTTTAACGTTCAAACCCATAAAAATTTGTATGAACTTAAAACCCGATTTAATAATAAAATCTCGCTTTAACCCCAATCTGGAATGTTATGTGAATAAAAATTTCGTGAAATACATGTTAGGCGACATGCAGATGTTAAGATACATTAATAATAAGGAGAACGGTAAAAGATGACCGATGATAGATTCACAAAGTTCTTTCGCCACATTATGAGCATGAGGCAGCTCACAAAAGTAGAGCTAGTCAACACCTACTGGCAGCAAGCTCATAAAATAGCAAAAATGGGTAAATTAGCATTTATCATCTGTGGTAACGCAGCTTGGGAATCTGAACGACCAGAAGGAGTTGATGACGGAAAAGGTCTTTGGTTAAAGTCGAATAGATACGAACCAGCAGGCAAACACATCGCTGAAGAGCCTATTCGAACATACTTACAATTGTACATGAACCTCTATGAAATCTGGGGCACAATAGCCATAGATATTAATCCCAACGATGCATCGACTTCAAAGCCGTTGATCGAGCAAGCGATGGAAAAAGCAACATGCATCACCAGCATGATGTCTCTCCTCAATGGTGTATCATTGCTTTGGTATCCAGCCCGCTATGCGCACGTTCGACACGAACCTATGCCTCCTCCACCTGAGCGTGCGGTAACAGAGAGCTGGGTTTGCCTACCCTTACCGCGATCTCAAGATGAGCGAACATCTACTGTGCTCAGAGATGAACATATCTTAAATGAACTCCTTCCCTTAAGAGATAAAGTTGAGTCCCTGCCTTCAACCGTTCAAACTGTGATTAAAACCGCAATAGACTGGCATGCACAGGGCAATAGATATACTTCAGGTTTAAATCGCTTTGTAAACTATTGGGAATCAATTGAACTACTCGGACACTTTTTTTATACGAGGCTTCCTGCCAGCGTTGTACAACGTAAGGCAAAAACAGAAAAAAAGGATATGATTATCAGCTTACTCAAAGAAGTGACACAAGATAATTGTATGGATGTAGTCAAGAAGTGTAATGAGATTCGAATGCCAACTGCTCGGACCAAAGTACTTACTTTTCTAGATATTATTACAGATCGGGACAAGATGGAAGCTTTATTATTCAAACCCGATGACAAAACGGGAAAGAGCCTTTACCAGATACGTAATGACATTGCCCACGGTAACCTCTCAGAACATCATTTCGAGACGATAGAATCGTTTAGTCACCGACTATTCGATGCCCAAAAAGTATCACGTCAGATAATCTTACTTTCGATAAAGAATGCAGAAAAACTCATATTACAATTAACAGAACATGGAGAATAATTTTGGATGACTTTAGCACGTTACCTAATAGAGTATACCTGGTTCGGTTGCACTCTCGCCTTCCGCTCGGGTCATATAACCGGCAGTCATCTGGTTCGCTTCATTGCACTCGCTCCATCCAAACCCGCCTTCAGCAAACTTCAGATACGCTCAAATCGTTATATTCAATTCAATTGCATTCTTTCTATCTGAATATGGAATGAAATATATATAAAAATCCGTTATATCACCGATGAAATTCGAGGAGATGAACTGGAGAGATATAGGGGCGATGGATAAAGATACAGTATTTTTCTTGACGGTTGGGCCGATGGAAGAGCATGGTCCCCACCTTCCCGTGGGTACGGACTTTCTCATTGCAAGATTTGTCGAGAAGAGAACCGTAGAGGCGTTGAAAGAGAAGGGCATAGATGCCGTTTCGCTTCCCCCCCTCCCGATGGGATGCTGCAGGATGGCAAGGGATTTTCCGGGGAGCATATCAGTTGACTGGAAGGTGGTAAGGGATATGATGTACCAGATTTTCATCTCCATGGCAAAGATGGGTTTCAAGTATATTGTCGTATGCAACTTTCACATGGATTTGCACCACATAAAGGCGATTCATGCGGCAATTGGAAAAGCGAAGAATAGCATCAACGTATGCGAACCTTTTTCGTCTTACCATTTCAGCGGAGAGTTATGGCCCTCTCTCGAAGAGGACGGGGAGGTACATGCAGACATGAAGGAAACGTCTCTTGCCCTTGTTCTTTTCCCCGAACTTGCGAAAGAATGGAAAAATCTCCCGCCGGTGAAGATAAAGATGGACGGACCGGATGCGTTGTTCAAAACGATGAAGGAGATGGGGGCATCGCAGGGCTACGTTGGAAATCCATCACTGGCAAACGAGGAATACGGAAATAGATTCATGGAAAAGCTCGTCGGGATATGCACCCAAACAGCATCAGATATGCTTTCCGGGAAACAACTCCCTTCACTGCCATCAAAGATAAAGCTTATACTAAAACTGATAAAATGAGGCAAATCGTCCGCTTATGTAATCGATGCAATCCTGCAGGCACTTTTTGTTGTCCCACTCTTTATCCCGTTTTCCTCCTTCACAAAAATGTCTTTTTATGTTAGGGATTGCCCTTATTACATTGTCCACAATGGTGATATCTGCAGTACGTGCAGTCCTGGAAAGGGGGTTAAGGTCCACGGTAATCACCTTTTTACCCATCTTTTTCAGTGCCTCGCATCGGTCACCGTCCTCCAAGGGAACAAGAACGACATCTGCAGAGTAAATTCCCTCCTCGCAGCATTTCCCGCGGTCGTGCTCCAGTCCCGGTATTCTTGCATCTGCCTTTATGCCAAGTATGTTTTTGCCCCCCGTTTTCTCAAGAAACTCCACCAATCTCTCAACCCTTCCCTCAGTTCTGTGAAACAGATTTACCTCTATTTTCGCATTTGCAACATCAGCAAGCTCTATGCATTCCCTGGCAGCCAGAACTGCAACATTCCCGTTCACCGATATTACCGCATTTTTTGCCGTTTTGAAACAAGCGGCGGCGGCAAGGGCAGCCCCATCGGCAGGCGGTATTGTTTTTTCCCCCAGCAGATAATCAAATGCCTCCCCTCTTCCATGTGCAATCATACCGGTTTCATGAACCAACCCCTTTCTAACACCTTCCGCAATCTTTTCCCTCATTACAAGGGATTGGTAGCGAGGGTGGCTTTTGGGAATGCCCATGATTGAATATGCCTATCGACTTAAAATATTCTTTGCATATCTGTTTTATATGCCAATGCATTTATTCATGTGGACAAAATCGACCCTGTATGCGGGATGAAAGGGACGATAAAAGCGCATGGTCATTACTTTTGCAGCGAACACTGCATCAAAAAATACGAGGAGGAGCATGGCATTGCCCGCGATGAAAGATATTGCCCCGGTTGCGAGTCTACAGGTGCATGGTACCGGGATAAGCTTACAGTTGTGATTTTTGTGACGACAATGTTTGTTTTTATCTCTTATGTCATTCCTGTCCTCAACCCGTTCTTTGACGCCTTTGCAGATTATTTTGCAATGATATGGTGGGCAATACTAATCGGCTTTTTTGTGGGAGGAATCATCGACTATTTAATTCCAAGATCCTACATCAAAAAGTATCTATCGAAACACAGAAAGAGAACGATAATATATTCCGTGATTTTTGGTTTTGTCATGAGTGCATGTTCTCACGGCATTCTGGCGGTTGCCATAGAGCTTTACAAAAAAGGGGCAAGCACACCCCCTGTCATTGCATTTCTTCTTGCCTCCCCATGGGCAAATTTACCGATAACAATCATTCTTTTTGGATTTTTTGGATTGAGAACTTTTTTCATCGTTGCGTCTGCAATTATCATTGCAACCACCACAGGCATTATATACCACTATCTTGAAAGGAAAGAGATGGTGGAATGCCACAAACATTCTGAAGGAACGGATGAAGAAGAAAATTTTTCTGTGAAGGAAGACATAATAAAAAGATGGAAAAATTATAGATTCACATTCAAAAATATAAAAGATGCAATGACGGGCGTTATCAAAGGCTCGTGGTCCTTATCAAAGATGGTTCTATGGTGGCTTCTGATAGGTATTATTATGGCAAGCATCACCAGAGCGTTTATCCCTCACAACCTTTTTGTTGAATACATGGGACCCACCTTTATTGGATTGCTTGTCACGCTGGTGTTTGCCACGATTATTGAGGTATGCTCTGAAGGTAGCTCTCCTCTTGCATTTGAAATATTCAATCAAACAGGTGCATTCGGAAACAGCTTCACATTTTTGATGGCAGGAGTGGCAACCGATTACACCGAAATAGGACTTATATGGAGCAATATAGGTAAGAAAGCTGCTCTATTTCTGCCCGTTATAACGGTCCCTCAAATTCTGATTTTGGGATATCTGTTCAACCTTTTCCTTTAGAATGCAATAACTTTTAAGGCATATGTCTATAAAGGAGAAATGAAAGAGGGAAGATTTGCAGGGCTGTACGATGCATCCTTTGGGCTGTTCCTCAATAGAATTCAACGCAGAGTTGTTGAAATTGCAGGCAGACACGGATGCGGAAAGGTTATAGACCTCGGATGCGGGACAGGCGCCCAGTGCATCTTGTTTAATGAAAACGGGTTTGATGCAACGGGTATGGATGCTTCACCAAAAATGCTTGGAGTGGCAAGGAAAAAATCTGCCATAGAATATATTCAGGCGGACATCACCGAAACAAATCTTCCGGATGGTTCTTTTGGATGCGCCATCCTTTCATTTGTACTTCACATGAATGACGCCGAAAACGATGTAAAAATTCTACAGGAGGCAGGACGCATTGCCGGACATAAAGGCATGATTATAGTGACTGATTACGGGATACCATCAACATTTAAAGGAAGTGCTATGGGTTTGGTAGTGAAAATTATCGAAAATCTTGCTATCGAGGACCATAGAAGAAATTATCACAGGTATATGGCGGGAGGAGCTATTGACGCCCTTATTGAAAATCAAAATTTTTCGATAGTTGAAAGACACAAATTCTACCATGGGATAATTGAAACAGTTGCAGTAAAACATAAATGAAAAAGATAGGGAAGAAAGGAGGCAAAAAATTCTTCCCTTTTTTCTTGCAACAATATTCTCGTCTTTATTTATAAAGAATATCATACAAATATCGAAACATATGGAACAGTTATCGAATGAATCAACAATATTACATATCCCCTTTCGATTATCCTTCATGATTTTGCTTGTCATCCTTGACGGCTGGGGATATAAAAAAGAAAAAGAGGGCAATGCAATAGCTTATGCCCACACTCCGAACGTTGATTCCTTCATGGAAAAATACCCGTTCACACTTCTTGAGGCAGGGGGAACTGCCGTGGGTCTGCCCACTGGACAGATGGGGAACTCGGAGGTCGGGCATATCAACATCGGGGCAGGCAGAATTGTATTCCAGGACTCGATGAGAATACTGAAAGCTATAGGCGACGGAAGTTTCTTCGAAAACGATATACTGAAGAAGGCAATGGAAAGAGCAAGGGAAAAATCCCTGCACCTGATAGGATTGGTAGGGCCGGGTGGCGTACATGCGACGCCGCAGCACCTATATGCACTTCTCGAGATGGCAAAGAAGGAAGATGTGACAAAGGTTTACATACACTGCTTTACCGATGGTAGGGATACGCCGCCGAAAAGTGCCGCCGGATATATCGGGGAACTGGAGAAAAAAATCGAGAATATCGGAATCGGGGAGATAGCGAGCATCGTGGGAAGATACTATGCAATGGACAGGGATAAAAGATGGGACAGAATAAGGGATGCCTATGAAATGCTTACAGAGAGTAAGGGGAGAAGGGCGGAGAACGCACAGGATGGAATCACGAAGGCATACGAAGCAGGAGAAACTGATGAGTTCATAAAACCCACAATAATAAGAGATAAAAAGATAGAAGATGGAGATGTGGTACTATTCTTCAACTTCCGTCCTGATAGGGCAAGACAGATAACGATGGCTTTCGTCAAAGAAGACTTCAAGGAATTTTCAAGGAAAGAACTGGATGTTCATTTTGTAACCATGACCAGATACATGGAAGGGCTGAATGTGGATATTGCCTTTGACAAGGTGCCATTTAAGAACACGTTTGGAGAAATATTATCCAGACATGAATTGACCCAACTCCGCATTGCAGAAACGGAGAAATATGCCCATGTAACTTTCTTTTTCAATGGAGGACGGGAAAAGTCCTTTTATGGTGAAGACAGGTTTATGATTTCCTCACCCAAAGTGGCAACATATGATTTGAAACCCGAGATGAGCGCCTATGAATTGACCGACGAACTTGTAAAAAGAATAAACTCAGAGAAATATGATGTCATAGTGGCAAATTATGCAAATCCCGATATGGTCGGCCACACCGGCGTATGGGATGCGACGGTGAAAGCTATAGAAATTGTGGATGAGTGTGTCGGGAGGGTTATAGAGGCGGTAGGGAGGCACAAGGGAACGGCAATTATTACTGCCGACCACGGAAATGCTGAGGAAATGATTGAAAACGGAATACCGAAGACGGCCCATACGACAAATCCCGTTCCGTTTATCGTGGTTGGAGCAGGAGATTTAAAATTGAGGAAAGGAAATCTGGGGGACATCGCCCCTACAATGCTCGATTTGCTCGGTATAGAAAAGCCAGAAGAGATGTCAGGAAGAAGTTTAATTTTTAACTATAATCATTAATCGATTCCCATTCCAAAGTATTTCAAGGTTCGCCCTCGTTATCGCTTAGCGTCGCTAAGAAATCTAAAATCAGAAATGCCCGAATTGTATTGTCAATTCTCCCATACCTTAAATACTCGCCGTGCATAATCTTGTGACGATTGAATGTAAAAGGAGTTTCTAAAGGTTGTCCTGGTTGTGACCTTTGGAAAAGGATATTAAGAAAAATATTATTTGCTAAGTCTAGCATATCCTGTCCATTGGTCTGATTTTTAAACCATGTTTTCCTGTCAACAACATTTCCCCTCTCGTCTCTCCATATCCTTCCACTCAAATCAAAAGATAAACCATTTTTCCCCATGAATTCTTGTTGAACAGCATCAATTTGAGCGATCAATGCGGGAAGCACAACATTTGAAGGATTGTATTTCCCCTCTGAATTTCTAATTACAAAAATACAGTCCCTAAAAATCTTCATTCTTGGCTTAAAAATTTCATTTGCCCCCCATTTATCCACAAGATTTTCTAAATTCTTAAAGTTATCAACTGAAAAGTAATGAACAAAAAGTTTATTCATATCTTTACGTTGATTGCTCCCTCTTTCATCAATTTTTACGGCCTCAAAAACAAAACTTAAAGGCAAAGAGGGGGTTATAAACCACTTGTATTTTCTTAGAATCAAGATTGCTTTTCGCTCCGTGATTTTATATTGCTCTTGAAAACCCTCCCAAAATCTTGTATAGTTATCAAATATTGCCCTATTTTGTTCAATCCACTTTTGCCAAAGGTTTATTTGTGGCATTAGTCGTTCAGATAAAATATGGGCAACCAATTGGGATTGCCCGATTGCTGACCTTAAGGATTCAGCAATTAGCAATTGGGTTTTCCCAAACTGTTCGGCAATCTTGGAAACTGTCTGTATTGATTCGGAGATATATGGGGTTTGAATAATGCCTGCGTACTGTTTATTAAATTTTTCAAGAATTTCTTTACTATATTTAATCATTGGTCCAAAGACAGTTTGTAGCCGTTCAACTTGCTTCTGATGGTATGTTTTGATAGCTTCTCTGAAATTAGTAAAAAATTCCGCATTGGTAGTTTCTTCGAAGCACTCAAATGTGTGTTTTTCGTGTCTTATAAAATCTCTTGCGAGTTCTATTAATTGCTCATCCGGGATTTTGCCAAACTCTATAAGCGATACTTTTGAAATTATTAGCTGATTATACAGCACATTAACAACAAACTCTTTATCATCTGTAATCTTATCCAAAAGTTCAACGAAAAATGTTAAGTCACCAACTGAGATACACTTAAATTCAACTTCCCCAAATGTTTTTGATTTACTTTTAATATTTGAGTGACTAAATTTGAGAGCGTCAATTTTATCATTTTTTCCTTCTGACTTATTGGTCTGCGGATTCATAATTCTTATCTCCACAATTAATTAAAGTCGTATTTTGCCTAACTCTCTTATATACGAACTTGGCCTGCATATTTTCTCCCCAAAATATAAAGCCAATCCAAGTATAAACATTAGGTATAGAACAATTGACAAAAAATATTAATAAAAAATAAAATTATATATGAAAAATAAATGGAAGAGTAAAAGGCAGAAATATCAGTATGACAGTAAGATAAGATGCGCAGATCTCATATCATTTATATACAAGAAGTAATTGGATGCTAAATAGCAATAACGGAACAAGAATGGTCGTTAAAAATTTACTTAAAATAGTTAAATCAAATGGCCAGATAGGCATTTTTTCTATATCTCTAAAATAACTGCTAACCTTATCCATCTTATCCAGTATATCGATATCGGTATTAATATCGATACTTTTTGTAGAGGAACCTAATCTATCTATTAGTCTTTTATATTCACTACTTATTAGGCTTAATTTTTCCAATTTTTGAGTTAGCATAACCTTATGTGCTGGATACAATGAAGAAAAAAATACTACTATTAATACTGGAAAGTAAACAAATCCAATTTTCACTCCTCCGGTTATGCCCCACATGAAAAAGGAAAGAAGGAAATGTATGGTTGGTAGAAATATTACAATATGGAAAGATAGTGCAGTATCTGCCAAGGGCTTCATTCCACAAATGCCATCAGATGCCAATGGAAGTAATTGGATATTTCCTTCCAAGTTTTTTATAAATTTATTAATAACATACAACGAAGCTAGTAATCTCCATAAAAGTGGAGTGATTACTAGGCCTAAAATTAAGAGTAAATATGCAGATGTTAGGATATAATTTAGTTTAAAATCAAAAAAACGCCAGCAAATATGAGGGAATGTAATGTCCAGCCATGCATAGAAAAAAACCCACCATATCACTCCAATTGTACTTAAAATGTAGAGAATCCATTTTAGAATAACAAATTTTTTTTGCTTGCTACCATTAATTAAGTCTTCCTGTTCTTTTATGAATGCTATATACTCCTCTTTTTTAATAGAGTTAAAATCAATTATTTGGGTTATTTTGATAAATAATTTTCTTAATTTTTCAAAAAATATATACGAAAATAATGTAATTAAGGCAAGCAAAGTTATGATTTCCAAGGCTGGAACATCTTCTAAATAGCCTACTCCATCTCCTTCTAAAAATAATGAATTTGTTGCATATGCCGAAAGGAGTGAAATAGGGGCTTTGCCCCTATTTCACTCTTGTATCGGGTTTATAAAATAGAAAATTTAAAACTTTATTTTTCTTAAAAAAAGACACTTCCAAAGAAGTAATTTTGGAAGTGCCATAAGTAATTACTTTATCTTCCAGAGAAGAATCCATTTTTTTCCGTCAGTATAACATTAAATCATTTAAAAAACCCCCGATTAAAATCATGGAAAAATGAGAGCATATTTTTCCAGCATCAAATTTATAGAGGACTTTGAATAACCCATCAACACTTTATCTTCTGCCTTTCTGTTGCATAAATCATCCGAAATCTTTATTTCTTGCCCTATTTTTTGTTTGTTTTTTTTAAATTTTTAAATTTTTTTGAAGTTAAGACATAAATTCGAATTTGCTTTATACCTGTCATTTTTCCTTTTACACACATAAACGGAAAAGAAATATTTGATTTTTATAGAAGAAAACAAGGAAAGATAGGATAAAAAGACAAAATCTTATGAAATAATTGTAAGATTATTGAGCCTGAAATTGATGACTTTTTGTTAAAAAAAATTTTTGTTTTTTTTTTTTTGAAGAATATCATATCTTTTTAAATAATATAGTAAACTATCTTTTAACTATAATCATTACATAAGATGAAATAGGGAATTACTGGAGAAAGCAAAAGAAAAGAGATTTTTAAAGAATGAAATACGAAAATTGTTTCTTTGGTTTATCTTTGGTCTAGAAATGAATAGAAAAAAGTGCCGTGTTGGGCAAGCATATTTTCAATGAATATTCATTATAAACATCAACTGGTCATTGCATATAAACCTGTCAATATGCCCTATCCCAATATCATAAAGCAGTCGAATAAGATACTTACTATATACTTACCTATCTATATATACCCGTTAAAACGAAATACAAGGGATTCAAATTGAATTGTATACGCCATGACCTTAATCTCTGTACTTTCAATCCTTATCGACCATTAATCGTGCTTTTTCTATTTCCAGAGAGAAATCCTTGCTTCTTACAGAATGTGTAAGCCATCCAAGGGAAATGATATCGGCGAAAGTATAGTTGGCAATATTTTCAGGCGTTACGCCTCCCGAAACCTCTATTTTCACCCGCGGATTTACAGCCCTTGCCTCTCTGGCTGCTATTATGCCCTTTGCAGGGGACATATTGTCAAGCATGATTATATCGGCTTTTTCTTCGGCGGCAATGACAGCATCATCTATGCTCTCCACTTCCACCTCTATAGGTTTGTCTGTTTTTTCCCTTGACTTTCTTACTGCCTCCCTTATTGAAATGTAAATGAGATGGTTGTCTTTTATTATCACTCCATCATATAATCCCATACGGTGAGGCATGCCTCCTCCGAGCGCCACGGCCTTTTTCTCGTATTTTCTGAAGCCGGGAGTCGTTTTTCTTGTTGCCGCTATGCTTAACTTCGGATTTTTCTTTCTGCATATCCTGACAAGATCGTTGGTGAGAGTTGCTATTCCGCTCATTCTTGAAATAATGTCTAGAGCCAATCTTTCACCAGCCAGTATGGAACGTGCCTTCCCACTTATTTCCATCGTTCTGTCGCCTGCCTTTGCTTCCTCACCATCCTTCATTATCAGACTTACGGTCAGTCCCAGATGGACAAATACTGCCTTTGCCTCCTCGATGCCTGCCAAGATGCAGTTCTCCTTTGCAATAATGTATGCCCTTCCCTTCTCCTCTCCGAGCAGGGCGTCCGAGGTTATGTCGCCTTTGTCATCCAGGTCTTCGTAAAGGAATCTCTCCACGTCTTCCATAGGAATCTATTAATAGAAATCTTCTATTTATTTATATGGATTCCATAACACTGGGCATAGTAGGGTGCGGGGCAATAGGCAGTGATGTGGCAATGGCTGCAGACGATATGGAAGAAATAGGCAAAATCTATCTTTATGACATAGAAACAGAAAAGGCAGATAAACTTAGCAGGAAGTTAGAAAAGGGTATTGCCGGGAATTTTATCAGTCTTCTAAAAAGTGCCGATATCATATTCGAGGCGGCATCCCAAGAAGCAGTTAGGCAATACGCTGAAAAAATTATCGATGAGGAAAAGGACTTGATAATAATGAGTATAGGCAGTCTTCTGGACGAATCGCTGCTGAAAAGGTTAAGGATGAAGGCGAAGGAGAAAAGATGTAAAATTTATCTGCCATCAGGTGCGGTATGCGGCATAGACGGGATAAAGGCGGCAGGGGTAGATGTTGTAAATGAAGTCACGCTTGTGACAACAAAATCGCCTGCATCCCTCGGCAAAAAACTGGAAAAAAGAACGATACTTTTTGACGGGATTGCAAGAGATGCCGTGAAAGAATTTCCTAAAAATATAAATGTTGCTGCATGCTTGTCTCTTGCCGGCATAGGATTTGATAAAACAAAGGTTAAAATTGTTGCAGACCCCGTGGTGAAATACAACAGTCACAAAATACTTGCCCATGGAAAGTTCGGGCGTCTTAGGGCGGAGGTTGAAAACCTGCCGAATCCAGGCAATCTGAAATCAAGTTATCTGGCATCCCTCTCGGCAATTGCAACTCTGAAAAGGGCGATAAATCCGATTCAAATAGGTGCGTAATGTGCACAGAATAAAGGTAATACAGGCCATATGTATAACAGTTTCATTTGTTCTTCTAATAAGCGGGGGCTATGCTGCATATAACAAATCAAAAACTTTGAATGAAAGCATATGCCTCGGCTGCATTGGATTGAATCCAATAGTGGAATCATTTTCGGAATTCTGGGTAGAGTACCCCAGAGGATATGGAAAAGAAGGCAATGTTTCTCATCCCCAGTGGGTCATCGATGAATTGAACAAGGGCAAGATTGTAATGCTGTTTTTCTGGTATCATGGATGCGAGCCATGTAGCCGCCAGTGGAACGATATGCTCCATGCAGGGATTGTAGAAGGAACAGAGGAGAATGGAAAAATAGGGGTCGCTTATAAAAATAATGTCACCCTTCTAACTATAGACACCATTAATAGCGAGAGGAAAGATTCTATAAAACTTTATAATCCCTCCAAAAAAGAAGATTATAATCCTACAACGGCAATAATCACCATGAAGAACGGAAGTATTTTATGGTATGCCTTCCAAGGACCTGCGGATGGGAGCGGGGGGAGACCGTCAATGAGGGGGCTTGAAGAGATATTAAATTATGCATTAAAAATAAAGGAGGATGGATAATGCCAATGTGCAATTTCAACTGTGCATCCTGTCCGTTTGCATACATATGCGTGCCCATGGCGATTGGTGCCGCAGTAGTATGGAAAAGATATGCATCTTCTACAATGCAGAAAAAGAGACTTGCATCACAGCTTGCATTCCTTTTTTTATCAAATACTGCTTTTATGGTCGGCAGTACAGGTTTAATTTATACATTCTTCTATTGCTGGGAGGCGCCGCTGGCGTCGATGGCCTGTCCAATAGGGATACTCGAGCACGCTGCCATCGAGCATAGTTTAACACTGTTAATTTATCTTGTGGGCTTTATATCTATCGTCTCCATGATATTCGGCAGGGCGGCATGTGGCTGGGCGTGCCCCATCGGATTTTTACAGGATATCCTAGGCGGAAAAAAGGTAAAAAACGAAAAAAGAGCGAAGTTGGACAAAAAATTGCGTTATCTGAAATATATTATATTGCTGCTGATAGCTCCCGTATCATATATCAGGGGAACAATGGCGTATACGAACATATGCCCGGTAGGCGGGCTTACTGCCACAATACCACACCTTATACTCGACCCGCACGGTTATACATTCGGCACGTATTTCATCCCGAAGATGCTTTTTGTCGGGGGTTTTATCGCCCTTATCGTTCTTCTCTCTCGCGGGTGGTGCCGCCATCTCTGCCCCGTGGGGGCAATGATGGCCCCGTTCAATAAGGTAAGCCTGCTTCAACTGAGAGTTGATATGGATAAATGCATTCACTGCGGAAAATGCGAGGCCATCTGCCCGATGGACATCAAAATGCCCGAGGATAATAAAAGCCTGGAATGTATAAGATGCGGCAAATGTGTGTCGGTGTGTCCTGTTAATGCGATAAAACTGGGATTTAGATGATGATAAGGGAATTTGAGTACGATGACCTGCAACAGATTATGGAAATAGTGTATTCCTCACTCGATGATTATTATACTCCTGACTTTTTTATAAATATATGGCAGGCTTCACCAGACGGTTTTCTTGTTTCGGAAGAAAATGGAAAGATTATCGGGTTTATACTGGGGGTCACTACCAATATATCTATACTTCGTATTCTGATGATATGTGTCAGAGAAGGGAATAGAGGAAGAGGCATAGGTTCCGCTCTTTTGAATTATATACCCAATAAATTTGGAGAATTAAAAAAAGTTTACCTTGAGGCAAAAGTAACAAATACGGATGCTATAAGTTTATACAGAAAGCATGGATTTGTAATAAAAAAAGAGATGCCGGACTTTTATCCTGACGGAACAGACGGTTACCTGATGGAAAAAATGTTAATGTGATTTTCTGTAAAGTATCAGGGAAAGGGATGCCGCAAATATAAAAATGGCGAATGTAAAGGATGGCATTTCTTCGCCGAAGTCCCTTTCGGGTATTTTCTCCTCTGTAAAGAATGACACGGTGTATTCTTCATCAAGATTTACTCCGTAAACATTCGTTGCATTTTCACCAATTCTTACGGAGTATTGTTTCCCGTATTCCAGAAGGCTTGAGGGGGTGAGAGTAAGCAGATTTCCATTCCAGGATTCTGTGAAGTCAAAGGTTGAATATATGTTGTTCGCCAAACTGCTTTTATTCATTTCTTCTGAAAAAGTTATAGAAATTTTTGTTGAAACTAATAATTCCCGCTCCTCGTCAAATGGCGATGATGACATCACCTTTGGCTTCATTACCTCAAAACGAATCATATAATTATCGGTGAGATGATTGCCCGACCGATCCATGGCATATTTTGTTATGGTTATACTGTACTCGCCCGGCGGCAGGAACTTTGGAATTATCTCCAGCACTGTGTCATTATCCTTCCATTCCATGCGGCAGGGAAACCACGGCTCGTTCCTCACGGATTTACTGAAAAATTTTGTACCCATTGGTTCTGAAAATTGTATTGTTATGTTGCTTTTGCTTGTGGCTGTACCCCAGCTATGCGGCTCTGTCGATAATATTTCTGGCGGCTCTTTGTCGGCGGAGGAAACCTCAAAAGAAAATGAGTACGGACTTCCCATCTCCTGGCCGCTTTCCCTTGCCATATCGCCCGATAGGGTTATGGTGTATGTCTTATCATGTTCCCAGCGGTCTTTCGGCAATATCACAAGCACTTTTTCACCAGTCCATTTAAGTTCATACTCTATCGCGGGGCTGATTGAAATTGAATTCGAAACAGACGATTCATTCATTGCGAATGAAAAAGTTATGGTGACCGGAGTGAACGCATCTTTGTCCTTTGAATTGTCCGCCGGGTCTGTCGATGTGACCGAAGGGGGTGATGTATCAACCGTGAATTTGCATGAAGCGGTGCTTTCCTGCCCGGCGTTATCCTTTCCCTTAACCATAAAAGTATAGGTGTCGTCTGCCAGTTCACAGATTTTTTCCGTCTCATGCCCCCACTGCGACCAGCCGCTGTCATGCCCCACCAGCAGATATGAATAAAGTATCTCGTTATCCGGCGTGAAATCGTCGCTTCCTTCCCAGCGGAGCGTCACATTATTATAGCCGGCGGGAGAAGGTGGCTTTTCCGTTATTCTCACGACCGATGGGGAATCCTCGGGCGGCGAGGCGGCTGCCACACCGTCAACATAATAGGCAGTGAACGGATAGGTGTCGGATGGTGGGTCCGAATAAGATGTATGCCCCTCGCTATTGAAAAGAACTGTGATTACCATTATGTTGTCTCTTGCTATGTCGCCGTATCCAGCAGCACTTCCATTCCATGTTATTTCTTCTGAGAATGACCCTTCGATAGTCACATCTTTATCAACTGCAAAGTCAAGAAAACCAAAGTGATAGGGGTTGCCATCATTGTCGTTCCATCTGGAATGCGGTTCGACAACATATGCTCTCAGGTGGCCATGATATGTATTCTCGTTACTTTCAATATTTATCGAAATACCGATGTCGCTTTCACCGAGCCAGCTTACATTAACGGAAATATCTACAATAGGGACTGTCCTGGCTCTGCAATCTTCTATGGCGTTTTCATATGGCTCCGTTCCGCTCTTTCCTCCGAATACCACGGAATATCCTCCTTCAAAAAACGATGTTGGATAGCCAGCCAGGTTGTATTCCTTCACCCTATCTGCCGCCTTTTCGTTTTTGTCGGTCACCATTGCAACATAATAAAATGAGCTGTCAGAATTGTGTATCTCATGCAGAGCCTCTGCGGTGTTGGAACATCCTATACACCACGTTGCTGTAACCTCCTCGCAGAAAACAGCCCTGTTTTCGGTATGGGCAGACGATTCAGAATTAAGCGGTAGCAATGTCATCAGAGAAAAAAGAATGATTATGGAGAGAAGGATAATCTTTATCTTCATTGTGTTTCAACACTAAAGATTTTTTTGTATTTCAATTTTTCGTTCTCTTTATCCTAGCCAGTAATAAGGCTGCGGCTGCTGCAGAAACTGCAATGACAAATTCGAAACCGGGCGTGCCTCTGCCATCATTTGTCTTTTCCACTTTAAAATAGGTAGAGTCGTCCCATGTGTTGTTTCCATCGGCATACTCCATTGTGAAGTTAAGATGGATTTCTGCAGTTTCATCTACATAGAAAGAGTGTATATATTCTTCGCCAACCCTTTCCATTGGCTTTGGAATAAGGCATACGTCTCCTATGCACACCTGGATTGCTACACCCGAGACGTTTTCGCCTGCATTCAGATTCACCGTAATTTTGTCTCCGGGCTCAGGAGTTTCGGGAGACCACGTGACGTTAAACGCATTCGCTTGGGCTATTGCGAGAAACAGTATTGCAAGGACTGTCAGCGATGTAATTATTTTCATGTTTTCGCCTTATAATTTTATCAGTCTTATGCTTTCTGAGACCTCATTCCACTCGCCGTCATACGCCCTGACTGTAATAGGAACACTCCCCTCGTCTATTAATCCATCATCATCGTCGTAATCCACATTCCAGTTCCAGGTAAACGGGGCGGATGTGTCGGTATGGACTATTTTCCTTCCGCATCCGCAGGTCATCTGAAGAAGGAAATCAACCCTCTGTATGCCATCAGATGCCTTCACTTCCACTATAACATCTCCTATGACAATCTGTCCTAGTATTGGCAGCATTTTTATGTCGAACAGATAGATTCCGTTGCGAGGTTTTGTTATTCTGATTGATAAATCATCCACAAGATTGCTGGTGTACGTCAACGGCATGCTAACCTTCAAAGTGGCAGGCTCGCTATCCGCACCGTTCTCATCCGTTGCTTTCACGGTAATGGTGTAATCTCCGTCGCTATCCCATGTATGCGATGAGGTAGTCTGCTCTCCAGAGTTGAAGAAAAGAGTACATGTATCATCTCCATCTCCCCAGTCAAAACAGTAGGAGACTTTATCTCCGTCAGGGTCTGTAGTGACCGCCGTGTATGTGTACGACGTTCCCGCCTCCCCGGATGTTGGCCCGGATATCGTGGGCTTTGCCGGAGGATTGTTTAGCGTCATGCTCCCGACATTTACTCCATTATTCACATCGGTCATGGCGTTTATGGTCATAACCGAAGGAATCAGAATGGCTGCCAGTACAAATATCGCTATTGCTTTTTTCATTTTTATCACTTAAGATTCAACAATGACGGCCGCCGTCTGGTCAGTATACTGAGCGAAGAAGCGGTAGGGGCTTGGTTCTGTCCACGGATTTTTCTCAAGGTGTGGCAACCAGTGAGATACAGAGCCGATGACCATTATGTTGCCAGGGGTGATATCTTCAAATGTGCTGCCCCCATGATTGGCAGTGCCGTCCCATGTCGTTGTCTCCTCGTATGTTTCCCCTGCAGGGATTGATACATACTTGTTGAATGCGTAATCAATTAAGGCATAACGGAATGGATCTCCTTTCTGATTGTTCCAGCGGGAAACAATCTCTGTGACGTAAACCCTCAGATGACCCAAGTATGATTGGATTCCTTCGTTTGTAGCTCTCACCGTGACATCGACTTTTGCGTCTCCCTTCCATACAGCGGAAACATTCATGGATATGGAATTGGCTTCTCTCTGGGAAACTTCGGTAATATATTGTCCATACATATTCAGGTTGTCAACAACTTTGTATCCGCCGTCAAGATATAACATCGGTATATACGAATCACTCAGCCATCCGCCCCTTTTTTGTGCCACAGAATTTGTATCATACACGAGGGTCACATAGTAAAACGGATACTCGCCGGAAGAATAAAGTTCCTCGATTTTTTCATCTGCTGCAGGGCAGTTTGGACACCACGTAACACTTCCTATTTCTGCAAGCACCGTATGGGTCTGCAAACTTTTGGCGTAACTCAGCGGCATTGTTACCTTCAAAGTGGCAGGCTCGCTATCCGCACCGTTCTCATCCGTTGCCTTAACCATTACAGTGTAATCCTTCTCGTCATCCCATGTATGGGATAAAGTAACCTGCTGGCCCGAATTGAAGAGGTTCGTACATATCTCATCATCATCATCACCCCAGTTGAAGCAGTAGAAAACCCTGTCTCCGTCAGGGTCTGTCGTGACCGCCGTGTATGTATATGATTTGCCTGCATCACCTGATGTTGGCCCGGATATCGTGGGCTTTGCCGGAGGATTGTTTAGCGTCATGCTCCCGACATTTACTCCATTATTCACATCGGTCATGGCGTTTATGGTCATAACCGAAGGAATCAGAATGGCTGCCAGTACAAATATCGCTATTGCTTTTTTCATTTTTATCCAATTTATTATCCTAAACTACTATTAAAACTTAACTATTGTTAAACTATTGTTAAAAAGATATTAGCATTATGTTTAAATCTCTCTATTTCACTTTTCCCATATTGTGTGCCAAACACACTTCAATCCTGAAAACCGGGAAGTTAATTTTAAATTGAATGTAAATTGCCGATGCATTGCTTCAGAAATTTATGATGTCACCCATTCTGAGGAATATCCTCTCAGAGACAGCTTTATTAACCTGACGGATGTAGATTTCGTTATTCAACACGATGAACCTCTTCTTGAATACAAAACGGATGTTGTTGATGAGCAGGCAAAAATCATAGGAGATGACATCGCCCGCTTGGTCGAGGACGGTTCGACCATACAAGCCGGGTACGGTAATATCCCGGATGCCATGATTTCCAGCATTAACTACTCCGGGCTAAAGCCCAGAGGGTTCTTACTCCGTCTTGACTGAAGTGTCTCTATTTGGGTAACCCCATCTTGCAACAAATTGTGGCCAATCTTTACCCATATTTTCATACCTATTTTCTTCATGGCTTTAACTCACTTCCTAATAAAGTTTTTTCGGGATTATACATTTTCTTCCAACCAATAAAATTTTAAGTTGCAGGAATTATACCTATCCATGAAATCGCCTTTGCATGAACTGCACGAAGAGTTGGGGGCAACATTTACGACTTTTTCGGGGTATGAAATGCCGCTGAAATATACATCCATACAGGATGAACATCTGAATGTAAGGAAAAAGGTTGGGATATTTGATGTTTCCCACATGGGAAATCTCATCGTGAAGGGCAATGATGCGGAAAAGTTTATCAACAGGGTGACTGCATCGGATGCCGGCAAGTTTGGTATCGGCATGGGAACTTATACAGTAATCCTGAGGGATGACGGAACCATAATAGATGATGAGGTCTTTTTTCATCTCAAAGATGAATACCTGTTCATCCCGAATGCCGGCAGAAATAAGGATGTGAAAAAGTGGTTTGCAGATCATACAGATAGTATGGATATTAGAATAGAGGATGCATCCCAGGAATTTGTTATAATAGCCGTGCAGGGTCCTTCGTCGGAGGACTGTCTCAGAGAAATCATAGATTTTGATTTCAGTACGCTCGGGTTCTTTGCATGCAAGGAGTTAGAGGTGGGCAATAACAGGTGCATCGTTTCCCGAACAGGATATACCGGGGAAAAGGGATACGAATTTTACATCACCTCTCACGAAGAAGGAGGAAAAATGTTTCGTGATATCATGGAGGCGGGAAAGAAATACGGGATAAAACCGATTGGGCTTGGGGCGAGAGATACACTCCGCCTTGAGAAATGTTTTGCCCTTGCAGGAAACGAATTCAGCGGCGGGAGAACACCTCTGGAAGCAGGTCTGGAATGGCTCATCAACTGGGAGCATGACTTTGTTGGAAAGGACTCACTACTGAAACAGAAGGAAGGACGGTACGAAAAACTTTCCTTTCTGGAATGCATTGACAGGGGCATACCAAGGCACGGGCAGGTTGTCGAGAAGGACGGAATGGAGGCAGGGATTGTGACCTCCGGCACGTTCTCCCCCTGTCTTAAGAAGGGTGTGGCAATGGCTTACATCAAGCCGGGTTACGAGGGGGCAGACATGTTTGATATAGTTTCCAGTGACAGGAAAATTGAGGCAAAGAGGGTAAAGCCGCCATTTGTCAAAAAAGGAGAATGCTGATACATCGGGGTTAAAATGAAAAAGAAGTTTATAGAAGGGCTTGAAGAGGGCGATATTGTCAACAGCATGTTTGCAGTCAAATTCAAGAAACCCCCCAGAAAGTACAGGAACACAAGCAAGGGCGGGGCGTGGTTTGAGCTGCGTTTGACGGATAAAACGGGTGAGATAACGGCAAAATACTGGGGAGACGACGAGATATACACAAATAAATTGTACAGAGATTTTGACAAAGGTGATGTCATATTTATAAGAGGGAGGGTGACGGCATACGGGGAGGGGCTGGAGATAAACATTGACAAAGAAGGCGTTAGAAAGTGCCTGCCCGGTGAGTATGACACAACCGATTTTGTTGATGTGTGCGACAAGGATATCGATGAAATGATGTCACAGTTGATGGACATCGTTGAGAGCACCGGGGAACCGTACAGAACTCTTCTCCTATCATTTTTCAAAGACGAGGAATTTGCGAAGAAATTCAGGGAATCACCCGCTGCCATGCACCGTCATCACAGTTATATCGGCGGGCTGCTTGAACATACGCTGAATGTTGCTAGGATATGCCAGCGGGCGCATGAGCTTCACCCGGAGATGGATTACAGCCTGCTGGTTACGGGTGCAATATTTCATGATATCGGCAAAATAAGGGAATTTGAAGTCGGCATTTCAATAGAGATGTCGGAGGAGGGGATGTTGCTAGGGCATATTGTTATAGGTGTGCAGATGCTTTTGGCCAGAATTGGAATGCTTGAGGATTTTCCCGAGAGAGCCAAGTTGAAGCTGGTGCATATCGTACTCAGTCATCACGGCAGGAAGGAATACGGCTCTCCGAAAACGCCTCAGTTTCCAGAGGCACACGTGGTGTATTTTGCAGATGACATGGATGCAAAAGTGGATTATACAATCAACCTCAAGGAGGGAGCAGAGACAGAGGATTTGTGGATATGGAAGAAAGATGTGGGGCACATATATCTGAAATAAGTGTCGCAGTAAGGTAGAAAAGCGATAAAGTAGAAAAAATCATAAACCATGTGGTATTCTCCACCGTGCACAAAAAGAATTTGTATTACGTGGCATGTCTTTTGGGAGGGGCAACTCTTGCCCTGATAGTTGGGCATTTCATTTTCCTTTCATTTCTTGTTACAACGGATAACTATCCATCGTTTGATTTGATTACTTCCGTCCCCCTGTTTTCTGGTCTTATACTGCTTGGAATCGGATTTTTCTCGAAATGTAAAGACAGACACTTGGTAATGGCGGCCGGCTGGATAATATTTGCGTTGTACTGGGCGACGCAGCCCGATTTCCTCTACTACAAGGAGGACGGGGATATTGTAAATGCGATATTTTGCATAGTCGGAGTGTATTTCTTATTTTATCTTGCATATCATGAGTACCTCTCACACGTAAGAAACGAGGAGCTGGACAGTATGGCATTTATTGCAGGTACGACATTCGTATCGGGATTTTTCTATTTTCTCATAGGCAAACTGCCGACTTTTTCTGGTGCTCTAATAAAAATGGTAGCAGGGCATACGGTGTGGTTGATGAAAATTATGGGCTACAACGTTGCCACGGGTGCAATCAATTACGGTTCAACAATAACGGTTCCGGTGTATTTCAACGGCAGTCATTCGGTCCAGCTTATTTTGGCGTGCACGGGCCTGCAGTCGATGATGATATTCATAGGGGTGATAGTTGCCCTGAGGGGAGTGGATAGGGAACGGAAATTCAAAGCATTTATGATGACGGTCCCGGTGATATATGCACTGAATATTGTGCGAAATGCCGGCGTGGTTTACGGGATAGAGGTGCTCCACCAGACATTCTATTTCATGCACAATGTGGTGGGTAAAATCGGTTCCCTTCTTGCTTTAATAGCCCTTGCCTATATTGCCTTTGATATTCTGCCGGAACTTTACGACCACATTTCTTCGCTGTTTGAACTGCCGAAAAGGCGAGGGCCCGTTGAAAGGTTTTTAAGGGATATTTTGGAGAGAAGATGATAGCGAAAAAGTGTATTCATATTGTAGCCGTCCCGCTGGTTGCATCAATCATTTTTCTTCTTCTCAGATTTTATTTTATTTCATCATTTTTTCTCCTGGTGTTCGTGTTCTTTCTTTTCTTCTTCAGGGACACATACCGCAAAATCGAAGACAGCATCATATCCCCTGCGGATGGGATTGTGATGGAAAACGGCGGAAAGGTGGCGATATTTATGAATCTGTGGAATGTTCACGTGAACCGTGCCCCGCTTTCTGGAAAAATTTTGGAAATGAGGCATGCAGCAGGAAGGCATTCCCCTGCATTTATGGAGAAAGGGGAGAATGAGCGGCTCTCCATCACGATGGAAACTGAGATTGGCATGGTTAAAGTTGTCCAGATTGCAGGCATAATCGCAAGGAGGATAGTGTCTTACGTGAAAGAGGGCGATATTGTAAAAAAGGGAGATGAAATAGGTATTGTCAGATTCGGTTCAAAGGTTGAATTGTATATGCCCGATAATACAGACATAGACATAATCATAAAAAAAGGGGATAAAATCAAAGCAGGACAGACAATCGGGAGGTATAAATAAAAAAAGAAAGAGGATCTACAAACGTGCCGGCATTGCCCTATACCACATTCCGTCTATGTGGGCGGGTACAAAAACATCTCCTTTGTAAAATCCATCGAGGGTTACATGACTGCCCGATAAACCATCCAGTTCGTAGTACATGCTTTCCAACTGTCCGTCCCCATCATAGTCACTTCTTGCCACTCGGTTGAACAGCATTTTCATGGGACCGAAGAAAACCGTCTGATTTTCGATTTCATAGGTACCATTGTTGTACTCCAGTATGCCCATTATTTCAGAAATCTCCTGGGGCATTCTTACCGAATTCCTGTACCAGATGCCGTTGATGTAGAACGCATACATGGTGTCATTCTTCATTATTCCCGTTATCGTAATCTCCGTTCCGGTGAGCCCCTCGAATTCTTCCTCGATCGTCTCGTACGTGCCGTCCCTGTCATAGTCGCTTCTTGCCGTTACATTTTCAAGGAGCCATATCGGGCCAAAGGAAACTACCTGAATACCAACATAATACGAGCCGTTCTCATACGAAAGTACGCCGCTAATTTCTGTCATGTTTTTCATTGCACTTTCCCTCATCTGTACTCTGGCATGATGGCGGTACATGAATTTTTCCAGCATATTTTTTGCCCACTTAAAATGCCCTCCATCGCCCGTTCCATTTGATGCCGTAGTAGCAAAGGCCGTACCTATTACAAGCAGGCCCACAACACCCACAGCCGCTATTGCAATCATGCTTTTTTTCATTTCTATCATCTCCTGCACTTTTGTGCATGTGAAAAAAGACGACTATTCTTTATATTGATTTACCCAAATTCACCCCAAATCATTCCCAATTTCATTCCATACTCAGCACCATGAGTATTACCAGTGCCATCGTCTCAAACAGATACGGTACAACCCCGAACGGTCCCAGTCCGTACGGAGTGTAGCCGAAAAACGTATGAAGTAACGGCAACGAAAGCAGTGACTGAATTAGCAGCACGCCTATGAAAAATACAAGACCCAGCATGAAACTTGATTTTGTCTTTGCATATGTATCTATATAAATCCACAGCAAACCAACCAAAAGCATCACGTTTATTGAAATAACGACTATGCTTGCAATGTATCTCAATGCAAAAGCCCTTGCCCGTCTGTTGTTCTCGAATGGATGCCCCCGTTCCTCCGCAAGTTCCTTTCCCTTTTTGAGGGAAGCATATGACATTGCAATGCCTATTACAGTGCCTATTATGATAAGCACAATGATTAGTGCAAACACCTTCGTTTTCTTTTTACTCATTTATTCACCTTATTAACTTCATCCTTTTTCTTATTTTTCCCAATTTTATTCCAAATTTCATAAAAATGGGCTGAATTTTCCTCCAGCAGTTCGGATGGAAAATACATCATTCCGTACCCACTACCCATTGTTGTCACAAGACAATTCTTACGCAACACGTCCAGGTGGTGCCTCACCGTCTTGTAGTCCAAATGTAATGAATCGGCAATCTCGTTTGCATTCATCGGCTTTTCCATTATGGCTGCGATGATTTTGCCCCTGCTCAGCCCGCCTGATGTGCCTGCGAGCAGCCACCATAGAAGTTTCTTCGCCTGTTTCAACTGGTAAATATATGACATGATTGTTTATTTCTTTTGCGGGTTAACCTTTTAACTTTCTTTGTGCTTATGTTCATGGAACTGCGTTATGACAATTATGTCTCTCCTATGGGCACTGTTTACATCGTCTTTAATTCCAGGGGGATAGCAAGGCTGACTCTTGCAAAAGAAAGATTTGAAAGGGAGTACGGCTGTGCAATGGGAAAAAATAAAGAGGCGGTAAGACAACTCGGGGAATATTTTGACGGGGAAAGGAAGGAGTTTTCCCTGCCCCTGCAGTTTAACGGTACACCTTTTCAGAAGAAGGTGTGGACAACTCTGGAAAAAATTCCGTATGGCGAAACTCGCTCATATGAATGGGTTGCGGAGAAAATCGGAAAGCCCAAGGCAGTAAGGGCGGTCGGAAATGCAGTTGGCGCAAATCCCCTGCCCATAATAATTCCATGCCATCGTGTTATCAGGAAGAATGGTGAGCTCGGAGGATATGGCTACGGTGCTGCCGTGAAAGAAAAATTGTTGAAAATTGAGCGATAGAACCCCTTTCTTGTAAGAAAGGTGTTTCATCCCCAAAGAACTTTTCCGTCAACCCTTTCTATAAAGGTTTCTTTCCGATGAAACACTTTCTTTCCTAAAGAAAGGGTTCTTTCTTTTTGGAGTTTTTTGGAAATGTTTTCTTTTTGGGATGAAACACTTTTTCTTTTTTGAAAAGAAAAAGGGTTCTGATGAAAACATCTATAAGCCCCGTTCCTTTTATTTTTTATGCTTCTAAATCTCTCTCCTCATTATATTTACTGGAGCGATAAAATCCAGCCCATAGATGAAGAACATGCTCCGTATTTTCTTGCTTTTCCGCCTGCGGGAATGGAGGTTGACAAGGCGAAGGAATTAGTAGTAAAAAATTTGGGGGGTGACGAACGCATCAGAAAAGTGGGCGAGGTTGAAACCTACCAGTCCTTCTGGAACCCCTCGGTAAAAAGGAAGATTTTCAAGGTTTATACCACCCGCTCTTACATGGTTCCAGAGGTGAGCAATGAAATCTTTCGTATGGGACTGTACACCGCCGAGCATGACATACCGTATACCGAGCGTGCACTGGCGGACGTGGCCGCAAGGGGGAAATGGATATTCGATACGGGTGGCAGGGAGAAGAAAGTCATGGTGACGGCTTACGACATAGAAATGACAAAATACGGGGAGGTGAATAATGTCCCAATAGATATCATAGGGTATCACCAGTTCGAGTTTTCATTTGTCTCCGAGAAAGATCTTGATACCGAGGATTTCTTTTTCCAGTTCACGGACTTTCCGGAGGCGGCGGGGGGGGTGGGGGAGAAGGAAGTGAAACAGTTTGTTTCATACAGCGAGGATGATGAGATTTCAAACCTTGTCGATATGTGCGGTATATTGAGCAATTCCGACATAGTGACGGGGCACAATATAATCGGGTTCGACAATCTTCAGATATACGAGCGAGCAAGGCACCTTTTGAAGAATTCTGCCGTGCTTTCAAGCGGGGAGGCAGAGAAATTGAAGAATTTTCTGGATAAATATGCAAGGAGGGATCAGTCCTATCATTTCGGCACGCCGACCGATGTTGCAATTTTTTACCCTTCCAGCTTCGATACATATCAGGCGGCGAGGAAGTTCTATACCCTGGATGAATACACACTTGGCGGAACAGCATCATTTCTCGGGGTGGGTATAGAGGGGCGGTTGAATCTCACACCGCAGGAGATGGATGTTGATGACAGAACGATGCTTTACAACCGTCAGGATGTGATGGAGCAGGAATCCATAGCGATGTATCTTCTACAGCAGGCGATGCCCCTTTCATTTACCACCGGGATGCCCTTCGAAATCCTGCTACCTTCCGGTGCCACGAGGATGTGGGATTATATGGCGATGATACGTGCCTCGCGGCACAAAAAAATAATGCCTGCCACATGCAGGGTTCTAGGGGTGGCATCGAGAATCGGCAGGCTGGGGAAGACAAAGGAGGAGATAGCGAGGGCCGCAAGAAAAGAGGACAACAAAGAGGTAATCCGCATTGCAAAGTACGGGGATGAGATGCCGGACTGGGTCGAGTATCCCTATCTTATTTCTAATGAAGAGGGCAAAGGGATAGCCTACCATTTCCCTGGAGGCATGACGATAAAGCCGGACAGGGATGTGAATTCACATTTCATTCCATGGTATAACGTGATTGTTGCTGACGTCGGGGCAATGTATCCCACGATACTGCGGGCGGTGAATGCAGGGGCGGATACCGTCAGAGTTGCACGTGCGGATGAACAACCCGATGACTGGATATGGCTAAAGAAATTACCCGACAGGTTCATGCATGCCGGATTTAAAATGAGGGAGGCGACGGAGGATTTCGTCGATAAAGGAGTCATGGTGGGCATCAAAATTTCCGACGAGCAGGGTCTTGTGAATCTTGCCATGGGCGGCATAATGAATTTCATAGGAAAAATAAAGGCGGAGATGAAGAAGGCGGAGGGTGAGGAGAGGAAAAGACTTGCGATGATATATCAGTCGCTGAAGGGGGCAAGAAATGCGGGAACACATGGCATCCTATCTGCTCCGCGGGTATCCTGCCGCCAGTTCAATCTCTGGGGGGCAGCACTTATCACTACGAAGGGGCAGCATATATTGAATGATACCCTAAAAATTCTCAACGGCCGTGGTGCCCGTGTTGTATACGGGGATACAGACGGTATATATATGGCATGCTCACGTTCCGCTCCCGAAAGGATGGCCCATGCTCTCGGAGTTGATGTGGAAGAGGAAAAATGGATAATCATGCCCGACAAGGCATTGGATGCCATAGATTTCTGCAACGAGAAGTGGAGGGAAGAGCTGAATTATCAGGAATTCGAGTTAGAGCCCGAGGAGCATGATGCGATGATTTTTGTGAAACACAAGAATTATCTCATATTCGACGTGAAAAACGGCGAGATGCAGATGATAACTAAGGGGAATAACTTCAAGGGGAGCGACAAGCCCAACATTGCCCGCATTGTGTTGAAGAGTATAATGCTGGACGTGCTGAAGGAAAATACAAGCTGGAACAATGAGGACGAGGCAAGGGAAAGCATAAAGAAATCGATAAGGAAAATCACGATGAAAGAAGTGTCTGCCCTTGATATAGAAAAATTCGGAATGGATGCTTTCACCCTCGTTCAGTCAATCCAGCCGCCTGCCCGTTACAAATCCAACCCCAACGGCTCGCAGTCTGTTTACAGCAAGAGGGCAGAGGCAATCGAAAAGCTGCTGGGCAAGATAAAGGTCAGGAGAAAGTTCAAATTCGTTGTTACAAAAAAGCCCCTGCCGGGCCTTAAAAGTCCTACCAAAAGCGGGGTGAAACCCATCCATTTCATGTATCCCGTAGAACTGTTGAAAGACAGGAACGAGCTTGACATGGAATGGTACACCGATTTGATAAAGAATTTCGTCCAGGGGGCATTTGGTCTGTCAAATCTGGATTCGAGAGAACAATATGGTCTGGATAAATGGATGTGAAAAGAGATAGTAGGGAATGTATGCAATGTCGCAGATTTAAACGATTTAGGCAAAACGGTCGGTTTAGGATGAAAAATAGAAATGTTTAAAAATAAGGTTCATTTCTGAAAGAGTAGAGAGGGAAAATGAACATCATAGGGGAATGGCTGAGTAAATATGGGAAGCTACATTTTTCTCTTATAGACCCTGACAAACAGTTGCCGGAAGAGGCGGGAGAAAAAGCAAAGAAATGTGCAGAGTACGGTACAAATGCAATAATGGTCGGAGGGACGACCGTTTCAACAAGGGAGATGGTATACGGGACAGTTGCCGAAATCAAGAAGCGGGTGGATATCCCCGTCATATTATTCCCAAACTCGAAGGAATTTCTTGTGAATAATGCAGATTATCTGTTTTTCATGAGCCTTCTCAATTCAAAGGATCCTTCACACCGATTTTATGAGCAGCTGGAAGGCTCCGTTTATGTAAAGAAACTTGGCATAGAACCGATACCGACAGGATATATTGTTGTAAGCACATCACCGATTCTGACAACTGTTGAAAAGAAAACAAACCTTGATAAAATCAGGGTGAATGATATTGAAAAAGCGGTTAAGTATGCTCTTTACACAGAATACACGGGAATGCACTGCCTTTATATGGATGCAGGCTCAAATCCCCGCCAGCCTATTGGTGACGAGATGATAAATAAGGTGAAGGATAACATATCCATACCACTCATAATCGGTGGCGGAATAAGGGACGGGGCAACGGCAAGGGAGAAGATTACGGCGGGGGCTGATGTGATTGTCACTGGAACAGCGGTCGAGGAAACCATAGGGGTTGTTGAAGAAATTATAAGGGAAATCAAGAGAGTTTAACTGTTGCTACATTTCTATTTTTATTTTCTTCTGTTATTAATGCTAAATATCTTTTCCTTTGATTATAAATACTTTTATCATAATATTATTACAATATCATGCTTTGTTGAACAATTAAGAGGGCATTCCTCCACCTCTTAATTTGTGAGAAGTCTTTCCTTCTCACAAACTGATCAATGCATTATAGAACGAAAATTTCATCTCTACTTCTTGAAACATACCTTCTATGCTCTTCGCTCTTGTAGTTTCCCCGAATGTTCTTTTCATTCCTGAGAAAAAGCTCTCAGCAATCCATCTCTGTCCATATCGATATTTGTCTCTCCATCCTTCATATCCAAGTTCTTTCATTTCCCTTACATGCTTGGCTCTCGAAGGAGAACCTCTTGCCTTTGTAGAAGAGTTCTTTCTTGTCTTTATTGCAGGTTCTATTCCCTTGTTATTCAAATACTCAAAGTTCTCTTTACTGTCATATGCACCATCTGCTGTAACTTGTTTTATTTTTCCTTTCCCAACATTTCTCTCTACTTTTTCTATTAATGGCTTTAGCATTTTACCATCTCCTGTTCTTTCATCAGTGATTTCCATGGCAAGCAATTTCTTACTTTTTGCATCAACAACAATATGTACTTTTATCCATCCTCTCCTTCTTTTCCATTTTTCCCTCATCCATTCCCCTCTGTTTGATACTTTCATTCCAGTTGAATCCAACGCAACTACCATGTCATTGCCTAATTTTTCTTCAGGTAATTTAATATCCATCTTTTTTATCCTCTTACATATGGTAGAATAATCTGCTGCTTTCAATTTTAGGATATACTGTGAAAGCTTTCTGAGGAAACCCTCCATTTGCCTGTAAGGTAAAAATGCGATATTAACAAAAGCAAGGAATTACATCATACTGTGAGGAAATTGGTAAGGTCTCCCTCTCTTCTTTTTGTTCATGCTTTTTACTTCGTATTCCCAATTATCTATAAAATCAAGCGAAATATAAAATTCTCCTCTTCTTACCAACTGCTCATTATATTCTTTCCAATTCCTCTCTTCTGGCATCTTATTCCCTCCTTTTAGGGATTGATGCTGGAATATAAAAAATGTTATGATTTATTCAACACAGCACAATATCGTGAAATAGGGGCAAAGCCCCTATAACCCCATTCCGCCTTCGTTCCTCGGCAAG
>CAZSHJ010000008.1:0-24652 GCA_964606745.1 uncultured Thermoplasmatales archaeon
GGGTCTTACGCTTCGCTACAGACCACGCAGTATTCCCGGCCTAATTTCATAAAAAGTTTGTAAAAGAGGAATTGGTTTTGTAACATCTGAGAGGGATGAAAATGAAACAAGTCTTTGTCTCACATACAAAGAAAGATGAGAAATTCTGCGATTCATTCGATAAAGTTTGTGCCAGGGTAGGCATTAAAGCATTTCGCTCTGAATTCGAAAAAATGTCAAAACCTGCATGGAAAACGATAAAAAAAGCCATGAATAAGTCTGTTGCTTTATTCTTTTTAGTAGGGGAAGAACTGGTAAAAAGTCAAGATTTAAATGACTCTAAATGGCGATATACTCAAAATTGGATTGCCTATGAAATGGGATTAGCGTGTCAACTTGGAATTGATGTCTGGGCTATTTGTGATGATGTTTCGATTAATTTCCCAATGCCATACATTAATAACTATCTTACCGTGAGTTTAAAGCATAGAGCAGCATTTGATTATTTAAGAGGTGTCCTCGAAAATTACAACGGGGGGTTGAAATTTCCATTTCCTTATAGGGAAGCCTATGGTAAAAATTATGGCGTAAGTTGTCCTTATTATAACTGCAAAATGGAATTTAATCTTCATGTGAAATTAAAACCGGGAGAAAAAATTAAATGTCCGCAATGTTTGAGAGAGATGACATTTCACAAAGGACATCTCTGAAATTTTGTAACGTCTCATTTTTTCTGGTAAGGTGACCATGAATTTTTATCTATCAGAAAAACTTATAATCCAGCAGTAAAAACTACCACGTTACGATTTTGTAGGAATATCCTGTGATAGTAATTATTAAGTATTGCTATACCTATTTGAGTATGGTGATAGTGCCATGGTGAAGAGCGATGAGTTGCTGTTAAAAATATCTCATGATTTGAAGATGCTCAAGGATGACATCGATGAAATTAAATATGCTTTGATACCGGAGGATGAACTAGAGGAGGGGGAACTAGATGATATCAGGGCTGGAGAAAGAGAGGTAAATGCAGGAGGATACAGAAGCTGGGATCAGGTTAAAAAGGAGATTTAAGCAATGTTTGAGGTCTTTTTAACTAACAGGGCCGAAAAAGCCTTTAAATTATTAGAACCAAAGATACGGACGAAAATTGCAGAGGCAATAGACAACCTCCGCCATATCTATTTTCCAATAAAATATGATGTAAAGAAATTGAAAGGATTTCAGACCACCTATAGAATCAGGATTGGAAACTACAGAATAATATATCAAGTAGATTTTATCATCAAGCACATATTTATATTGTCGATTTCATTAAGAAAAAAAGCGTATAAGAAAGGATAAACATGACGCAAACATGAAGTTTATTCCCTTCGTCAACTTCTTTTATTCTCAAGGCAACAGAAATGCAATTTACCAGTTCAACTCCCCGTCTATCCTCAAAATTTAAGAAAGGTGAACACATATACCATTGATGTACCTGACTAAGGAACAGGAAGGAATGCTTGATGGAGAAGAGGGGGCGGTTGTGGAAAAGCTCATGCGCCTGCTTGTCCGGCTTGGAGACATTTACGATGCAGACAAAATGATTTCCGTCGGCTCCGTGCAGGTGGCTGGCGTATCCTACAAATCCATAGGCGACCCGGGGCTGGAGTTTCTGGAGGATTTTGCTTCAAAAGGGGCAAAGGTAAAGGTTCTGACATACCTCAATCCCGCAGGCATGGACCTGGAAGACTGGCAGGAACTCGGCATCCCCGCAGATTTTGCGGAAAAACAGAAGCTTATTATAGATGCATTCAAGAAAATGGGGATTGTCATCACTGCAACATGCACCCCCTACCTCGCCGGAAATTTGCCCCGTTTCAGGGAACACCTTGCATGGTCCGAGTCGTCGGCGGTTTCCTTTTCCAATTCGGTCATAGGAGCAAGAACGAACAGAGAAGGAGGTCCATCGGCGCTTGCCGCTGCCATATGCGGATTCACCCCAAACTACGGCCTGCATCTTGATGAGAACAGGAAGCCGAATTTTGTCATCGATGTTAAGACCGATTTGAAATTCAACTCCGATTTCGGGGCAATGGGACATTTTGTCGGGGCTGCCGTGAAGAATAAAATTCCCTACTTCGAGGGGATAAAGGAAGCGAATACCGATAACCTTAAATCTCTCGGGGCTGCAATGGCTGCATCCGGGGCCGTCGCACTATATCATGTCGAGGGAATGACACCTGAGGCAGGACTTATGAACATCGAAGGACTTGAGAGGATAGAATTCGGCGAGAAAGAATTGAAAGAAAGCTACGAGAAGCTTAATACGGGTGATGAGCCCGATGTTGTCATACTGGGATGTCCACATGCATCTCTAAGGGAAATCATATCGATAGCGAGAAAGGTGGAAGGAAAGATACTTAAGAAACCCCTGTGGATATGTACATCTAGGGCTATGAAGGAAACTGCACAGAGGATGGGTCTGCTGGATGTGATAGAGGAAGCGGGAGGCAAGATAGTTGCCGATACCTGCATGGTCGTCTCGCCTATAGAAAAACTGTTCAGCACGACGGCAATAAATTCCGGAAAGGCGGCACAATATCTGCCCGGTTTCTGCAAGCAGAAGGTTGTTTTCGGAAATATAGATAAACTGCTGGAGGGAAAATGAAGGCAAGAACCATTTACCCGGGAAACGCCGAAGGAACGGCATTGGTTTCAAGGCAGCCCATGGGATTCTACGGGGGTATAGACGCAAAGACGGGTATCGTTATAGAGAAAGGGAGCGAACTCGAAGGAGAATGTGTGAAGGACAAAATACTTGTATTTCCCTGCGGGAAGGGCTCGACTGTCGGTTCCTACGTCATATACGGATTGAAGATGAACGGAGTAGCGCCAATTGCAATTATCAACAGCGAGACAGAGACGATAGTGGCAACAGGAGTCATTCTTGCCGGCATACCATGCATGGACGGTATCGACATAAGCAAGATAAATACGGGCGACCGGCTGAGTGTGGAGGCCGGAGAGAAAGAGGCGGATATAACCAGGGTTTAAATGATAGTTATAAAACTGGGAGGTTCCGTGATAACGGACAAGGAAAGGGAATGTCATTTTAATAAAAGAATAACCTACCGGCTGGCAGAGGAAATTGCTTCATCGGGAAAAGAGGTTCTGGTAGTGCATGGGGCAGGCTCTTTCGGGCACCCGCAGGCAAAGAGATACAGGCTGCACGAGGGCTTTGAGGACAGTGAGGGTATATCACTGACTCATTTTTCGGTTCGTCAGCTCAATTTGAAGGTTATGGAAGCGTTGCGCTCAGCCGGCATTCCTGCCGTATCTTTACCGCCTTTTCCTTCACTTGACGACAGCTTACCGGACAAAATCGCCGGACTGCTGAAAAGGGGGCTGACTCCCGTAACATTCGGGGATGTTCTTGTGGACGGTAATGTGTCGATTGTCTCCGGGGACTATCTCGTGGAAATGCTTTCAAAAAGGCTTGGAGCGGAACAGGCAATTTTCGTAACGAATGTTGACGGGATATATGCGGACCCAAGAAAAAAGGAGACAATGATCGGAGAATGCACAACCGATGAACTGCAGAATGTGTTCTTTAAAGGAAATACGAAGGCAGATGTTACATCGGGCATGGTCGGAAAGGTGAAGTCTATAAAGGAGATAGCTTATTCGGGTATCGAAGTCGATGTAATCAACGGAAGAAAACCGGGAAGGCTGAAAGGTGCCATAACCGGCCGTGTAATCGGCACAAGGGTGATTGAAAAATGAATGGAAGGAAAAAAGACCACCTCGAAATATCCAGAAACGAGGAGGTTAATGCCACATACAATTACTGGGATGATATTGAATTTGTCCACAATGCACTTCCTGAAGTAGATATGAAGGAAATAGACGCCACATGGAACGAGTTCGGAAAGAAGATGAACACCCCAATCATAATAGCGGGCATGACAGGCGGATTTGACAAGGCAAGAGAATTGAATGAACGACTTGCAAAGATTGCCGAGAAATTCCAGATAGGAATGGGGGTCGGATCCCAGAGGGCCGCTCTTGAAGACGAGAGTTCGACTGACAGCTATACCGTAATAAATAATTATGATATTCCGCTAAAAATTGCCAACATAGGCGCCCCGCAACTTCTGGAATGGAAGGATGCATCAGAAAATGCCGCAAAAGCAGTGGAGATGATAAAGGCGGATGTGCTTGCAATCCATCTGAATTTCTTACAGGAGTCGATACAGGTTGAGGGAGATAGAAATGCACGGGGATGCCTCGGCAAAATTCAGGAGGTTGCCTCCTCGATTTCCACTCCAGTTATAGTGAAGGAAACGGGGGCGGGCATCTCGAAAGAGGTTGCATTGCGACTGTGCGAAACAGATATAGTCGGCATAGATGTTGGAGGAATGGGTGGTACTTCATTTGCAGCCATAGAGGCATACAGGGCAAAAAAAGTGGATGATAGAGTTCAGGAGAATCTCGGCCATATGTTCAGGGACTGGGGGATACCCACACCTCTGTCCGTCATTGAAGTAGCGGAGGCATGCCGTGACACCGACATGACGATAATCGCAACGGGCGGCATAAGAAACGGAATTGATGTGGCAAGGGCTATTGCCCTGGGGGCAGATGCTGCAGGCATAGCCTCCGCCCTTCTTGACGACGGCGAAAAGAAAATGGAAGTTATCATAAGGGCATTGAAGACGGTAATGTTTCTTACGGGTTGCAGGAACCTTGATGAATTGAAGGAGGCGGACATATGGATGGCATGAATGAATTGAGGAAAAAAGTGAATGGAGCCATAGAGAGCTATCTGGCGGAAAAAGAGCCTGCAAAGCTTTACGATGCAGTAAAGTATCTTCCGTCTGCCGGAGGAAAAAGACTGCGACCCATCATAGCAATGCTGGCATGCGAGGCAGTCGGCGGGAAAAGAGAAAATACCATTCCTTTCGGTGTCGCCCTGGAAATAATCCACACATTTACCCTTGTTCACGACGATATGATGGACAAGGATGAGATAAGACGGGGCATGCCCTCGGTACACAAAAAATTCGGGGAGGCGACGGCAATACTTGCAGGAGATGCCCTATTTGCCAAGGCATTCGAGATTACAACCGAAGTAAAAGCCGATTCCGATATAGTGCAGAGGTTGGTGAGGAACCTCTCCGTAATGTCCAGAGAGATATGCGAGGGACAGCAGATGGATATGGGCTTCGAAGAAGCAGATGATATAAGCGAGGATGACTTTCTTATCATGATTGAAAAGAAGACGGCAAAGATGTTTGAATATGCAGCCCTGGGCGGAGCGATTATCGGAGAGGGAAGCGAGGCGGAACAGAAAATTCTGCAGGATTACGGAAGAAAACTTGGTATGGCATTCCAAATATGGGATGACTGCTTGGACGTCATCGGCAAAGAGATAGGAAAGCCCGTTGGAAGCGACATAAGGGAAGGAAAGAAGACATTGATTTTCCTGCATGCCATGAGGGAATCTGATGAAAAAGAAAAATTGATGGAACATTACGAGATAAAGGACATGTCAGATGATGAGCTTAATGATGCCATAAACATTTTAAATAGGGCAGGCTCGCTGGATTATGCAAAGGAAAAGGCGGTAAAATTTTCGACCGATGCAAGAGAGAAGTTAAGAGGGTTGAAAGATAGCAATGCCAGAAACATGCTTGACGAAATTGCAAGGTTTGCCGTCGAGAGAGAAAAATGAATTTAGAGGAGATTGCAAGAAAACATGCGCTTCTCAATGCCGTAAAGTTTGACGGAAAAGCGAATTTATACTCAGTTAGTGGACAGGTTATGAATGAATTCAGGGGAGATGCAAAGGAAATCATCCCTGTAGTAAAAGGAGTGGTGGATGAGATTAATTCACTGTCTATGCAGGGGCAGCAGAAAGAGATTGAAAGGCTTGGGATAAAAGCAGAGGAAAAGAAAAGAAAGGAGAAGGGGTTACCCTCCCTGCCCCATGCGGAAAAAGGCAAAGTCATTACACGCTTTCCTCCCGAACCGAACGGCTACCTTCACATAGGGCATGCCAAGGCGGCGGTGGTCGACCACGAGTATGCACGCATATATGACGGCACGTTTATTCTGAGGTTTGACGATACGAATCCCGCCAACGAATCAAAGGAATTCTACGAAGCACAGAAGGAAGATTTGAGATGGTTGGGGATAGAATGGGATAGAGAGTACAGGACTTCCGACAACCTTCCCGTTCATTACGAACTGGCGGAAAAGATGGTTGAGGAAGGGAATGCATATATATGCACATGCAGCAGCGAGACCGTCAAAAATAATCGCCGCCTGGGAAGGGAGTGTGACTGCAGGGACGACATGACTATTGGAAAATGGAAGGAATTCTTTTCAATGGAGGAAGGGAGTGCGGTTCTCCGGCTGAAAGGAAATATGAAATCCGAGAATACAGCTATGCGTGACCCCACGCTGTTCAGAATAATCAACGAGCCCCATCCGATTCATGGAAGGAAATACAGGGTGTGGCCCACATACGATTTCACGGGGGCTGTGGAAGATTCTTTGTCAGGAGTGACGCACCCGTTTCGCACAAAGGAATATGAACTGAGAGATGAAGTTTACTTCCGCATACTAGACCTCCTTGATTTGAGAAAACCCCACCTAATGGAGTTCGCCCGATTGTCCATAGAGGGGATGCCTGTCTCAAAACGTAAAATAAAGCCGCTGATAGAGAATAAACAGGTTGAGGGATGGGATGACCCCCGCTTACCGACATTAAGGGGACTGAAAAGAAAGGGCATACTCCCCGATGCAATACGCAAATTTGTTCTGTCACAGGGCATATCGAAAGCCGAGAGCATTGTGACATTTGATCAGGTGGAAGCCATTAACAGAAAAATTCTTGACGGTATGGCAAGAAGGTATTTTTTCGTGCCCGAGCCCATAAAAGTCTCGGTTAAAAATGCACCGGAGAAAGAAGTTACGCTACGGCACCATCCCTCCCTGGATTTAGGCTCAAGAAAAATAAAAACTTCCGGCATTTTCTTCATTTCCGGAGAAGATGCAGCAAGCATAGAATTAGAAGAGGTTTTCAGATTGAAAGACCTCTACAATGTTAAAGTAGCGGGGAAAGAGAATACAATGGCAGGAAAGTTTGCAGGAGAAAAGCTTGTGCCGAATACGAAAAAGATACAGTGGGTGACTGCCGAGCATGTTGAAATGGAAGTCCTTGTGCCCGGAAATCTGTTCACGGGCGACAAGTTCAACAAAAACAGTTTAAATGTTGTACGGGGGTATGCAGAGCCGTCCATAAAGAATGCCAGCCATGATGACATAATCCAGTTCGAGCGCTTCGGTTTCGTCAGGATGGAAAGGGACGGGGAAAAAATAAAGGGCATACTTGCCCATAAATAAATTTTGGAAACGGTTATATGAATAGATTTTATTAGCACTATAGATGAAACAAGAGAATGAAGTATTCATCTACAGATACAGAAATTGCCTACAATACACAAAGAGAGGGTTAAATGCTTGAATCGGGAAGTGTAATATCTTATTTAGATATGTGTAAAGAAGAGGATGTAAATCTCCAGAGAGGAATGAACTACAGACTTAAAGGTGGATTTAGTGTAATACTAATGAGCGTACGCCCAGGTGCACCATATGCAGATCGAATTGAGGATAACGGAAAGGTGCTCATTTATGAAGGACATAATATCATTTCAAAACCAAATGGACCAAATTCAAAGTCAGTAAATCAACCTTACAATAATCCATCTGGCAGTCTCACACAAAACGGTAAATTTTTTGAAGCTGCAACAGCATTCAAGAAAGGAGTAAGAAAAGCAGAATTGGTAAAAGTCTATGAGAAAATTCGATCTGGAATATGGACATATAATGGTGTATTTCGGCTTATTGATGCATGGAGAGAAGTGAGTAATGCAAGAGAGGTTTTCAAATTCAAACTAGAACTTACTGAGGGGTTTGACTATAAAGAGGGAAGCAAAATTAATGAAATTGAGCACACGCGATTAATTCCATCTTCAGTAAAATTAGAAGTTTGGAAAAGGGATATGGGAAGGTGTGTTATTTGTGGGAGTACTGATAATCTTCATTTTGATCACATTATCCCTTACTCCAAAGGAGGTTCATCACTTGTTGCAGAAAACATTCAACTCTTATGCGCAAAACACAATTTAAAAAAGAGAGATAAAATAGAATAAAGTTAGTATATAGCAAGAAATAAGTCAAAATAGCCAAATTTTAATATTGCTTGTCCATTTAAGCAAGGGATGGAAGATGAAAGACTTTCCAACATGGAAAAAAGAGTTCTCCTCGCTTTGAAGGAACGAAGCGGTGAAGCATCACCCGATGAGATAATGGAATCGGGAATGGAAATGGTCAAAGTCATGAATGCCTCTTCTTGGCTGCAATCAAAGGGCCTGGTCGGAATGAAGGAAGGCATCCGAAAAAGCTATTCCGTAACAGAGGAAGGTGAAAAATTTTTGAAGGATGGTCTACCGGAAAAAATTTTACTTAATAGGTTGCTGGGCGGTAAAAAAAGTTTTGAGGAACTGGGACAAAGTGAAAGAACCGGCATTGCCGTGGGCTGGCTCAAGAGAAAAGGATGGTGTGAAATCGAGAAAAGCGACGGGAAAAAGTTTCTGAAAATAACAGATGAAGGAAAGAATGCTGCCGAAGAAAAAAGCCCTGAAGAAGAAGTGCTGGAAGCCTTGAAAGAGGGGAACGAAGGAATGGATGAGAAAGTGCTCCAGATGCTCAAAAGGAGGAGCGCCGTAAAGGAGAAAGAGGATATAATAAGGACGATCTATCTCACCAAAGAGGGAAAGAAAATCGTTGAAGGGGGAATAAAAATAACGGATGACATAGTTCAGCTTACACCGGAGGTAATAAAAAGTGGGGAATGGACACAAAAAAACTTCAGAAAGTATGATGTGAATACGTTCTCCCCATCGATATATCCCGGAAAACATCATCCCGTCACCCAGTTGATAAATAAAATACGGGATATCTTCGTAGAGATGGGGTTCACCGAAATAAAAGGCAGTTATGTTGAATCATGCTTCTGGGACATGGACATACTGTTCATCCCTCAAGATCACCCTGCAAGGGATATGCAGGATACCTTCTACTGCAAAAACCCTTCGGAAATGGAAACGGATAAAAAACTGCTGGATTTGATAGCCGATGTTCACGAAACAGGCGGTGATACAAACTCGAAAGGGTGGAAATATAAATTTTCGAAAGAAGAATCGAAAAAAGTTCTGTTACGCACCCATACGACCGTAAATACCATACGGTATCTCGCAAGCAACCCGGAACCACCTGCGAAGATATTCTCCATAGGAAAAGTGTTCAGGAGGGAAAATATAGATATCACCCATCTGCCGGAGTTCTATCAGGTGGAAGGCATAGTCCACGAAAAGGACGGAAACTTCCGCGAACTTGCCGGCATACTCAAAGAATTTTACAAAAAGATGGGATTTGAAAAAATACGATTCCGTCCCGCCTATTTCCCCTACACCGAGCCTTCGATGGAAGTGGAAGTAAAATGGAACGGAAAATGGATGGAACTCGGCGGCTCAGGAATGTTCAGGCCGGAAGTAACCGAGCCCCTAGGGATAAAAGAACCTGTGCTTGCGTGGGGTCTCGGGCTTGAGAGAATGGCAATGATGGTACTAAACTTAAGCGACATAAGAGAACTGTACTTCAGCGATATGGAATGGCTCAGGCGTTTGCCACTCTTGTAACTCCCGTATAGCCCATAGCTTATAACCCATCGGTAATAAGCCTGACCAAGTCGGTTCTTGTCACTATTCCCTCAATCTTTCCTTCGTTGTCGACTATCGGGATACACCCGATTTCGTTTTTCATCATTATTGCTGCAGCTTCTTTTACGGTTATAACCCCATTTGAAACAATTGCCGGTGTCTTCATCACTTCCTTCACAAGAAGCTCCCTCATATGGTGGCTTTGACGCCCCAACGGATAATTCCTTTTTATTTCCGAGATGGCAAACGAGATTTCCTTATCGGAAAGGATGCCCACAATCTCCCCCTCGTCAACAACAGGCAACCGGGCTATATCATTATCAAATAGTATGCGTCTTGCATGGACTACCCTGTCATCGGACTTTACGGAATAAACAGGGGCAACCATCACTTCCCTAGCTTTTTTATCTCCTTCTATAAAAGGAAGCAGGTCTGCTTTTGTTACAACCCCCACCAGGATTTCGTTTTCTACAACGGGCAGCATTGTTAACCCCGGCTTTCCTACGGTTTCCAGTATCTCCTTAACACTCATCTCGGGGTAGATTGGCTCAAAATTTTTATCCATGACCGTTGAAGCATGCATTCTCGATGCAGGTATACCCCTGCTCTTCAAACTGCCCAGCTTGTCCGCTATTTTGGTATCCGTAACTATACCCACCAACTTTCCGTCATCCATCACCGGCACCTTGCTGATATTATGCTTTTCCATCAAATTCATAACATGTTTCAAATCATCGTTCTTGCTCACATACACTATATCCTTTGTCATTATTTCCTTTATTTTCATAAAATCCCTCTTTTATCTATAAGACTCTGCACATGATTCACAGAACAAGTGACCGTCAATCTCAGCCAGCTTATCCGAAAGCATCCCGCATCCCTCGCATTTTCCTGAAAGAAATCTCTGCTTCCTATAAGAAGTTTCCCGTGATTGCATAATCGGTGCAAGTTCTCTCGCCACATCAAGCAGCATCGGGGAAATCTGCAATAAATCCCTCCCTGTCGCCATTCCGACCAGCTTTCCATTCTTCACAACAGGGAGTCTTCTTATCTTGTTTGCTCCCATAATCTTTATTATTTCCTCTATTTTTGTGTCCGGAGAGGTAACTATCGGGGGAGAGCTCATTATATCCCCCACCGTTATTTCCGACGGGTGTTTTCCCTCGGCGACAACTTTTCTGAGAATATCACTTTCCGTAATTATGCCCACCGGCATTCCATCATCCACGACTATGATGCTTCCGACACCTTCTCCCTTCATTTCCTTTGCTGCATCCATAACGGTTGCCTTCCTGTTTAGTACAACCGGGCTGGTGTCCATGACATCCCTGACGGTGACTTCCATCCGCATACTACATAATATATTCTCGGAGAATAAAATCTTTTCCCACATCAAACTTTAAATATCGTTTTTATATAATAGATTGAGGCAGAAAATATGAAGAGAGTAATGACAGTTTTTGTGGTTTTGGCCCTTCTTTTTGGAGGCGCCGGTGCAATCGGAGTTAACGAAAAAACGAGCGGCGTAGATGATACCTCTGATATCTCCGCTATATCCGTTCGATCGAAGGAACTATTTTCCGAACCGGTTCTGAATGAAAAAGACGGCTATGCCGATTTGAATATGGAAGGGTGTTCCGTTTCCCAATCTCCCGGGAAGCCCGTTATGCCCGTATGCAGGAAAACGTTTACATTTCCTCTCGGGACAAGAATTACAGGCATCGATGTACAGATGGGTGAAATCAAGGACCTGTATATCCCGGGCAAGATAACACCTGCCTATGAGCCCGTTCCGCCAGATATGCAGTCGAGAGCGATAAAAAAGTGGGAGGATGACAGCATATACGGGAAATCATCGCTGTATCCCGAAAAACAATACGACTATACGACAATGGGCGGAATCAAGGATGGGAAGCATTCAATCTTCCTGGTTGTTTCCGTATACCCCGCACAGTATAACCCGCAGGAGGGCATGATAAAGTATGCGGATAGTGCAGAGATAAAGGTAGATTACATTCCACCGGCAAAGCCCATGCTTACAAATGACGTTTATGATTTGTTAATCGTTGCACCATCCGAATTCAAAGATGCCCTTCAGCCGCTTGTGACCCATAAAGAAAACCACGGTATAAAAACAATGCTCGTGACACTTGATGAAATATACAACGGGAATTATTTCACCGTGCAGGGCAGGGATGACGCGGAGAAGGTGAAATACTTCATCAAGAACAGCATTGAGGAATGGGGAATAGATTACGTTCTGTTTGCCGGCGGAAGAAAGCCGGGCATGAATGAGGAATGGCTTGTACCTGTAAGATATGCATGGGTGTACTGGGCTGACGAAATCAAATATACGAGCGACCTGTACTTTGCGGATATTTATGATGCAGACGGAAATTTCTCATCATGGGATACCGACGGAAATGATGTGTTCAGCGAATGGAAATCCTTCGGCAGATTAAATGATGAAATGGATTTGTACCCCGATGTTTATCTCGGCAGATGGGCATGCAGGAACAGGGCAGAGGTTAAAATAATTATTGATAAGACGATAACATATGAAACAAGTACGGCAACAAAAAGAATAGTCCTTGCCGGCGGGGATAATTTTGAGGAAGGTGCAGACTATGAAGGAGAGACTGTTTGTGACAAGGCATACAGCTATCTTCCCGGTTTCGAGGCGGATAAAATATACGCCAGCCAGACGGATGTTACATCAGATGCAATGAAAGCTGGAATGAATGAAGGATCCGCCTTTATACTCATGCACGGCCATGGAAGCCCCATATACTGGAGTACACACAAGCCAGGCAACATTAACCCACCGGTGTGGGAAGACGGTATGAAATTCTATGACCTGCCCTTATTCTTCAATAAGGAATACCCCATTGCAATTGTGGGCGGCTGCCACACTGCCATGTTCAATGTCAGTCTTACCGTACATCCCTGGACAGGAGGCGTACCTTCCCCCGAAGGAATAAGCTGGTGGTTTGCAAGAAAATATGATGGAGGTGCAATAGCATCCTTGGGCTTTGCAGCCTTCCCAGTTGCCACCCCAGGCGATAGAGGCGACCTTGACGGTGATGGAACGGACGAGCCCGATTGCGTCGAATCCGGATACGGCTACATGGAAATAAATCTTCTTCATGCGTACGGCAAGGAAGGAATACAGCACCTCGGAGAATGCTGGGGATATGCTGTCGGAAACTACACTGCACATTTCAGCTACCCATCCGAGAGATACCACTTTCATACCATACAGTCATTTGTACTGCTCGGAGACCCAACCCTGAAAATCGGAGGATACGGATACTGATGCACTCTGCACCTGAATTGCATTATCATGAGCGACTACGAACGTGAATTGAAGGAAATACTCTCGGGCAATAAAGCGATTATAGAAAAGGTCACTAAAAGCTGCAATGCCGAGGAAAGGCAAAAATATTTCAAAATCACAGATTATCCCTTCATCGTCGTGAGAGCAGCGGGTTCTCTTGGCATTGCCGATATCGTGGCATTGAGAGGTGATATATCCTTTCTGGTCGAGATAAAGACAAGAAAAGGCAAAAATATTCTTTTCAGCCATGAGGGAGGACGGATGCAGCGAAAGGCGGAGGAAATGCTTGAAAAATGCGAGAAAACAAAGGTGCTTCCACTCTTTGCATTCCGAATAAAGAATTACCACGGTGATTCGTGGAGGATATACTCTCTAAAAATGGATGGACTTGAAGGCAGGTCAAAGCTTGTGAATGAGAGAATCCCGAAATTGGGGACGACAGCAAACGGCAACTACCACATAAAGTGGGACGAAGGAATGAAACTGTCTGACTTTATAGGTTATATGACAGCACTGACTGAATAAAGCGGCAACCCAAATATTAAATGCACACTCTCATTATCATTTCTCAATGGATATAGAATTTCTGGGCGGCGGGGAGGAGGTCGGTAGACTGGGCATATTTGCCAGAATGAACGGCAATTCCATGCTGTTTGATTACGGACTTACCCCTGGCGAGCCACCCGAGTACCCGAAACAATCGCCACCTGTAGATTTCGTATTTTTATCACATGCACATCTTGATCATTCCGGTATGATACCGTGGCTCTCACATAGATATGATATGCCCATCTTCTCCACAATAGTCACCCAGGAGGTATCAAAACTTCTTTTTAGAGATACCTTGAAAATAGCCGAGATAAATGGATATCCATTCCCTTATGATAAGATGGATGTAAGCCAGACGTTAAAAAACTTCTCCACAGTAAATATCTCACAATCCGTGGATGTAGGAAATATCACTGTCCAATTTCATTCGTCAGGACATATACCCGGTTCGGTAATGTTCGAGGTGAATGACTCCGGTACCCTATTCGCATGCGATATCAACACTGCGGATACAAAGCTTCTGAAAGGAGCTAATCCTGTCAAGTGCAAAACACTTTTTCTGGAAGGTACTTATTCCGGCAAAGATCATCCAGATAGAGAGCAACTGAGAAAGGAATTTATAGATAAAGTAGATGATGTTATCACCAGAAGGGGCAAGGTTATCATACCTGCGTTTGCAGTCGGGAGAAGTCAAGAGATAGCGATGATTTTGATGGACAGCGGATGTGATATCTGGCTTGATGGGATGGGAAGCAAAGTGGCGGATATACTGTTAAACCACCCGGGGTGTATACGGTCTCAAAAGGATTTGAAAAAAGCCATGAATAATTTAAAAGTGGTCTATTCAAATAAGGGAAGGGAACTTGCAATGAAAGGCGATGTGGTAATCACAACAAGCGGGATGATGAATGGAGGACCAGTACTCGGCTATGTTGATAAAATACGGGATGATAGAAAATCGGCGATTATCCTTACGGGATATCAGGTAGACGGAACAAATGGCAGAAAACTGCTCGAGGATGGTGAAATAGACATGTACGGCGTGAAAAGGAAGGTGAATTGCGACATAGAATCTTTTGATTTCTCTGCCCATGCAGGTCATTCACAGCTGGTTGAATTTGCAAAAAAATGCTCCCCCGAAAGTGTCGTAATTTTTCATTCCGAAGACCCCTCACCCCTGGCAGAGGACATAATGGATTTTGCAAATGTACATACGCCAAAAAACGGGGAGCAATTGGATATATAGACCGAGGGGCATGGATTTTTTACATATTTTATTTTGCAGTCGTATATGGTAGCATGACACATATGATGCGAATTTGAGTTATAAAATAGTATCATGGAGCAGTGCACAGAACAGATATTGAAAGAGATAAAGACAGAATGTACAGTTATATAGATTATGAGATATATGAGATAAAAATAAATAGGGGAGGAAGGGGGGAGGACAAAAAAATTTAGCCAATAAGGTCTATGCCTAATTTGGTTTTACCTCCCTCCCATTTCGGTATTTCCACTCCTTCTTCATCGGAAGAAAGAATATATGGAGAACTTACGCCTGTCATTATCGCCATTACGCGGCACTTTCCGTGGAAGTCCTTATTTATACGGGCACCCCATATGACATTTGCATATGGATCCATACCTTCTGTAATGCCCTTTGCAACCCTGTCAGCAAAGTCAAGAGTCATATCCGGTCCACCTGTTATGTGAATGAGGCAACCTTTTGCCCCTTTGAAATCCACTTCCAGTAGAGGATGATGCATTGCCTCGAGTGCCAGTGCTTCAGGCCCCTCGTTTAGGCTCCCCTCGCCCCATAACATCGCTGCGACATTGCCGCTTGATACTATTGTTTTTACATCCGCATAATCAAGATTTATCAGGGAAGGCAGAAGTATTGTCTCAGATATACCCTTTACGGTTTCGGACATAAGCTGGTCCATCACGGAAAATGCTTTGTCTACCGGCAGGGTCGGCACAAATTCCAAGAGGCGATTGTTATCCAGTATAATAGTTGAATCGCAGTACTTGTGTAACATTTCCAGTCCGCGCTCGGCCCTCAGCACACGCCCTCTCTCGACCTTGAAAGGTATAGAAACCATGCCCACGACGATCGCTCCTTTCCTCTTCGCAATTTTTGCTATCTCTGGGCTGACGCCCGTGCCGGTGCCGCCGCCCATGCCCGCCGTAATGAATATCAGATCTGGATCACCGAGCATTGCATCTATCTCATCCCTCGATTCCTCGGCACACCTCTTTGCCACATCGGGATACCCTCCTGCACCAAGGCCCCTTGTTATATTCTTCCCGATAAGTAATTTTTTGTCGGCATCTATCAAGTCCAGGTCTTGCTTGTCCGTATTTATCGCTATCGTTTCTGCCCCCTTTATTCCTATTCTGTTAAGCCGGTTGATAGTGTTGCCGCCCGCCCCTCCGCAGCCGGCAACCACTATCTTGGCTACACCAAATTCATCACAGTCCGTCTGACGGACATCGTCCCTTGCGTATTCTATAGCATCGGCTATTAATGACTTCATATTTTCCTCCTTTTTTGGATAGGCTGGTAGTTGTTATTATATCCCTCCTACTTCTCTCTAAATTTTTCTAGTTTGGTAGTGTATGCTTCCAATTGCTGGATTTTTTTGAGGGTCTCCGCTTTTGCAAATACCTTCTCAGTTATCTCATCAATAAGACGAGATACGGCGGTTCTGACTGCCTCAGAACGGGATGCAAATTCCCCCAAGCGAATAAATGTGTCTATTGCCCGCACCTGATGCACGGGAAGCCTTACAGTTACTCTCTGTGTTTCCATTTTTCCCCTCTTGTTGACAAATCGGCGACTTTCAGTCAGATATCGCCTGACATTTAGATGCCAAGAGATGCCATACTGTGCCTTTTGTCAGACAAGATAATACGCTCAGACTTTATATAACTTTCTATTTTTACGGCAGTATTTTGGAAAAAAAACAGGAGAGATAATGTTCGAAACACTCTTCCTGCCAGTTGTCAGACAAAAGCGCATCTTAAATTTATATGGTTTTCGATATTTTATACAAATGTGGAATATGAAAATTGGTTGCCCTGCATATCCCGATTGTATACGGCCACTGTATTTCTGGAAATAAAAAAACGGTACATCCCTGCAACCCTTTCTTACAGTTAAGAGTATGATGCCACTATCCTACATCTTCCTCTTCCCACCTGAGTTCTATGACTTCTCTTATGAGTTTCGCCTTTTTCTTTCCTATTCCCTCCACCTCGCACAGCTCGCCCTCGGTGGCATTGGTAACTCGCTTTACCGAACCGAAGTAGTCCAGCAGTTTTTTTGCAGATACGGCAGAGATGAAAGGCAGCCCCTCGATAACGTACCTCTGCTTTTCCTTCATGGAGAGAGAAGGCTTGTTCCCCCTCAATGATATCTCCCTCCTAACTTTTATCTGCTCCCTGCTTGCCATGGCATACAAAATGCTTGCCGTTTCTTCAACATCCATGGCGGTAACAATTGAAAGCCCGTAGTCTGTTATTATAGATGCCATTGCCCCATATATCGCTCTCGCCCCTATATTCCTGGAAAACAGTCCGCCCCCCTCGATAATCAAAATCGGCTTTGGATATGCATCTGCCAACCGCCCTATCTGGTCAAACAGCCTTTTCTTTACCAGCGAATCAAGGAAATCCACTGCCCTTTTTCTTTCAACAGCCATTCTCTCGCTCAATATGTAATCTCCTACCGGCAATTGCTCCTCTGATACCTCTGTGCCCATCTCCGCCAGCAAACCTGCAATACCCGAGCAGCGCTCCCGGTGGTCAACAACGATAGATATTTTGTCATCCATATGCAAGTATAGCAGGGATACTTTTTTAACCTTGCACAAATTATTAAAATTACAGTGGCTTTTACATCCATGGTACTTGTAGCCCCCTCCATCCTTTCAGCTGACTTCTCGAAATTGGGAGATGAAATAAAAGCGGTTGAAAAAGCGGGAGCTGACTGGCTTCATATAGATGTAATGGACGGACATTTCGTACCGAATATAACGATTGGGCCTGTGGTTGTAAAGAATATACGCCCCCTTACCGAAATACCTTTCGATGTTCATCTAATGATAGCAGAGCCCGAGAAGTACACCGTTGCATTTGCAGAAGCCGGAGCAGATTTTATCACAGTTCATGCTGAATGCAACAACCACCTGTACGAACTTGTTTCCGAGGTAAAAAAGAAATGTATGGCTGGCGTTGCCATTAACCCATCAACTCCCCTGCATTCCGTAGAAAATGTTATCGACAACATAGACCTGCTCCTGATAATGACTGTCAATCCCGGATTCGGGGGGCAAAAATTCATGTCATCCGTGCTTCCGAAGATAGAGGAGGCAAGAGAGATGATAGGCAGCAAAGATATCTATCTCCAGGTTGACGGCGGCATAAATCCGGAAAATGTTGCGGCGGTGAAAGAGGTGGGAGCTGATGTTATTGTTGCCGGCTCGGCGGTATTCGGTAGCGGCGATTATGAAAAGGCAATCAAAAGCTTGAAATAGGAAATACCAATTTTATCCCATGGGATATAAATCAGTTCTGGTGCTTCTGATTCTCTTTATTCTTGTCTCCGGCTCGGCAGCATCTGAACATTTCGGCAAAGATTGGGAACGCTCGTACAATTCTTCCGGATTCGATGAAGGAAGAAGTATATTTTTTGCCAATAATTCTATCTATGTGGCAGGCATATCCCTGGATTCAAAGGATACTTACCGCCTGCTGAAATATGATGGAAATGGCAAATTTGATTGGGATGAAGAGATAAGTGCAAAAATATGGAACAGAAGTTACAGAAATGTTATCATCGCACCATATAATGATTCTATAATCCTGTCATGTACAAACGGGACATTCTATACTGCCAGATACGACCTCGACGGGGATATCATATGGGATGAAAAATGGGGAAGGGAAAACACCGTAACGGATATTGCCGTTGATGACCACGGGAATATATTCATCATCGGTCTTACGGAGGGAAAGAACGAAGAGAATTTCCTTGTATTGAAATACGATATAAATGGAAATATGGAATGGAATATGACAATTAACGGAAGAGGCCTCGGAATATGCAGCCATAACCAGTCGATTTTTGTGTCCGGATATGAAGGAAATAAAACCAAACTTTTCAAGATGGACGGTAACGGCAATGTCATATGGAACAGAAGTTACGGAACGGGCATACTTAGAGATGTTGTAGTGAATAATTCAATATATCTGCTGCGTTCGCTGAGCGACAATATATCTCTCATCAAATGCGACATGGATGGTAATGCCGTGTGGGTCGAATATTACGATGAAGAAAGCATGGGACGTTCCATCGTTCTGGATGACAATGGAAATGCATTCATTGCCGGTGCAGTATACAACACCAGCAGCAAAGATTACGACTTCCTGCTTCTGGAATATAATAAAGAGGGACAGCTGATTAGAGAGGGTGAATACAACGGGGGGCTGGAGGACGAGGCATGGGATCTTGCCATAAACGGGGATATTGTCACCACCGGCTATTCGGTAATAACAAAAATAATTGGCATGAGTTCAGTCATGCGCGACAGGGATTACTACACCATCAGATATGAAGTAAAGGATATCCCGCCCGTGGCAAACTTCTCATGGAGCCCCGAAGAGCCCGATGCAAAAAAGGATGTGGAGTTCATGGATTTATCCCATGATGATGATGGAAACGTCATCTCATGGCACTGGAATTTCGGCGATGGCACCGTCTCAACCCTAAAGGAGCCGACACATACTTACAAGAAAGGTGGTTTTTATAATGTAAACCTCACCGTCTTCGATGACATGGGAAAAAGCCACTCCATAGAGAAGAGTGTAGAAGTGAAGGAAGAAAAGCCTGTACCCGGATTTGGGACTGCCGTCCTGTTGGCTGCATTTTCCATCCTCCTCGCAAGGAAAAAGATTAGATTAAGTTTTTAAATATCATTGCAATTCGCATATTGCCAATCATCATGCAGGGGTAGCCAAGCTTGGCCAACGGCGCAAGGTTGAGGGCCTTGTCCTGTAGAGGTCCGCGAGTTCAAATCTCGTCCCCTGCATAATTCCACTATCAAGCTTTGTAGATACGTGACATTATTGAAAATGGCAAATCCGAGGATAAAAAATCCAGCAAAACAGAAATCTCCGAATTCAAGACCAAACCTTTCCAGTTCCTAAAGAAGAGCGTTGATTTACAACATTATACATATCTTGACAAGAATAACTTAAGGGGGATTTACAATAAAGTAATTCCTGATTATATGATAACCAAAGTATAAAGCGTTACGAAATGCAAGAGGGTTGGCATGATTATACCTTTTTGATTTTAAACTCTCCATAACCGATGGACATCTGTTATCATTGAGATAAAAAAGCGGACGTGGTGGGATTTTCGAGCAGACACGCAAAGAAACGCAGTTTCCCTGCAAGCCGTGCATTCGAACCCACGACTGCTGGCTTAGAAGGCCAGCGCCATATCCTGGCTAGGCCACACGCCCGATTCAGCACCCATGTAAGAAAGTAATATTCATTTATACTTTTTTCTTTTATCATCCGTAGAGTAAAATAACCCTTCGGTAAATTTCCCCGGCGAACATTGATAGAGGAAAACAACAAAATCACTCGTATCTAGCTGCCTCGTCTATCAGTTCCTCCACTTTTCCATCTTTAACTACAACTGGATGGGATACTATAGTTCTCCTGCAACAGTACCTCTTGACTCCAAGTTCGTCCAGCACTTTTTTCGGGTCTTCACCATTAAGGTATACTCTAGTCTTGTATTCCTCGAATATGGAGCCAAGGACTTTTCCACAGGTGAAACATCTTACTGGCATTATCATTTTATCTATACGACTTCTGTCTTTTCTTTCTTGCTCCCCGCCCCAGCGGCTTCTTGGGTTCCTTCCTGCGGGTATCATTTACAAGGAGCGTACGGTCATATGTCATGAACATGTTTTTTAGCTCGTCATCATCCGTATAGCTGGTTATTGCCTTTGCAATGGCTGTTCTCACCGCCTCAGCCTGGCTCATCGGGCCGCCGCCCTCCACACTCACGTTTATATCGATTTTATCCATCCGCTTTCCTGCCATCTCAACTGGCTCGGCTATGAGATTTCTGATAATCTCGGACTGGTAGGTATCGAGTCTGATGCTGTTTATCCTGACCACTCCTTTTCCTTTTCTTGCCACAGCTCTTGCAATCGAGCTTTTTCTTTTACCTGATTGAACAACCGCTTTTACCATGATACCCCCAGATATTCCGAAAGTTCCTTGAGAGTCATATAACTTGACGGGTTTCCTGATGCAACTTTCTCAAATTTTTCTTTTTCGAATTCTTCCGGCACGCTTATGTAGGTCTTTAAATTTTTATATGCTTTTCTCCCTTTCGGTTGCTGATAGGGAAGCATACCTCTTACAGTTCTTTTCAAAATTTTGTCCGGCATTCTTGAGAAAAATGGCCCTTTCCTCTTCATTCCTCCGACTTCCCTCTTCTTTGTGTATCTCGATTCTATTTCCTTTTTTCCGCCAACAATTATCGCTTTCTCTGCATTCACCACTACTATTTCCTCGCCCTCAAGCAACCGTTTTGCCAGCATTGACGAGAATCTGCCTAGGGTTGCCCCACTTGCATCTACTATTGCTGCCATTTTAACCACCAATGATACGGATATCTTTCCCCTTAGGATTCTTGTCCACTATTTCTCTAAGGGAATAACATTTTCCTCCAGCACTCTCAATTTTTTTTATTGCCTGTTCTGAAAAGCTGAATGCAGCCACTTCCATTTTTCCTACCTCGCCATCTCCCAGAACCTTTCCCGTAACAAGGGCAATTTCCCCTTCATTGAGATGCTTTGCTATCTTATCAATATTTACCTCAGCCCAGTTGCGTGACGGACTGTCGAGCCTTTTTGCAACAGCTTTCCATATGCCGACATCATGTTTTTCTGATGATGCATAAAGGTAATCGACGAGCTCTGTAATCTGTGGATTGCTCTTTTTCATCTTGGCTGATAATATAGCATTGTTTATAAGGCTTATGCTTATAAAAAGGTGTGGCAAACCGGTATTTTTGCTCGTTCCTTGCCCTTACGCCCCACGCATGAAGCCACCAACTCCAGAAATACCCCTACTGGAAAAAGTATGCCTCCAAAAAGAAATCCCGTAAAGATGAATGAAAAGCCAGTGATTATCAAAATAAGAGCAAAGTAGTCCAACAAGTTTACCTTCGGAGGGTTTATACCTGCCCTCTTTATTGCAGTTCCTGAATGCCTCTGAAGAATCCCTGATAGCCGGATTGTATATTTCATCTTTCCGCGGCGAAACCGGTAACACGGGCTATACGGGACGACATGATAAAAAGTAAGAGGTAATCTACGCAACTTCAGGACTGTATCCCACTCCTTTTCCCTTGGAATCCTTGTCAAATCTTACCTGGGGCATAGGTATCGGCGGCGGCAGGCGCAAGTCTCTTGAAACCATGACTGCCTCCGGAAGACAGAAGTGCATTATGGCAGTATGGATTCGTGAAGCAACTTCATTGGACATGTTGCTCTTCTCCTGCCATCTTTTTGCCACATCCTCCGCATCCTTCCCTTCATACACAAAATCACCTCCAAATTTTATCAATCCGAGAGGGCCATAACTTGCAGTGTATTCAAACTCCACCTGTGCCTCCCCCTTCCCCGTCACTGTAAAAAGAGTGACGCTACTGTTATGGTCAATGCGGATATTCATCGGCTTATTCTGCCGGGAGTACCTCCTTGCCTCGATGAAAGATAGGTTTATGTTCTTGATGTTCATTTGCACCATTAACTCTACCACATTTTAAATATTTTGCCGTGAAATTATTTTGGGGCTATGCTTACGATGTTGCTTCCCCTCAGCACAACAGAACCAAGGCGACGTTCCGCATCCTCCTCTTCTTCCCTCGTATCTTCTATAACCAGATTCATGTACTGGTCGTAACCAGTAAGACGGCCGCTTAGCACCCTTCCGTCCTTGAGTAAAAGGGAAACTTCCCTATTGATTGAATCCTCCAATAAGTCTGTTGGTAGTACCATGGAAAGGTATTCATTTCCATTTTAAATAGTTGTTGAATAATAGCTGTCGGATGAATATCGGTTCCACAAGACATATATATTTCCTGTTGTATATATTTTTAACTATTGTTAAGAAAATGCCAGCATTGTGTTTAACTGCCCCTTTTTCTGTGTTAAAAAATAATGTTATGCTTAACGGTTCGCAGGTATACGAAGTGCGATACAAAGCCGAGCATTTGGGTAAGCGATAGCGAACCGCATACCTGCTGTTAAGTGAAGGCGTTAGCCCTAAGCAATCCGAAGGGTTGCAAGAGTGCCCAAGCCCGCCGAATATCATAACTCCACCTCTTTTTTCCTAAATTTTTCTTTGATTTTTTCAAACAATTTTTCAAAGTTATGGATGGTCTCTTCTAACATACTCTCTGTTTCCTTACCTATTCTTCTTGATAGTACCTTCTTGATTTCTAGTGCCACTTTGACTTTATCAAAACCTCCTAAATTGTTATTTTTGAAGAACTTATTATATCGTTTAGTTCTCAGCCCATCTTTGGGTATTTCTTCCAATATAATTTCAGGTTTTCCTAATTTACCTTCAAAAATTTCTCTGTATGCTCTATTAACAATTTTATTATAGAACTCTTCATCAAATAAATCTTCTATTTCTAGATCTTTTCCTTTAAATTCATCAGAAATTTTATCCAATATCAGAATATCTGAATCTTTATCTACCTCAAAATTCCCTTGTTCTATTTTTTGAATAACCTTTCTTCCTTCGCTGTCTGCATCAAGTAGAGCTAATGAATTATACTTTTCTGCATTATGCCAAGTTAAGAGATAAGGAACTTTATCAGCTCCCCCCGCACCGATAATCATCACTTTATCAATGTCAATCGTCTTTATATTTTTTCTTTTCAGATAGTTGCTTATGGTTTCCAAGTACACTTTATCTGAAAATCCTTCTACTATAATGTTATTTTTATGTCCAAAGAGCGAATCCGATATGTCTGCTCCAATACTTGCCCTGATTACCTGCAAGGAATCATATAGCGAATCCCAGAATTTTTCATATACTCTTGTTCCTTCATTCTCTTTTCTTTCAACGATCCTTATTCTTTCCAATTTGTTTTTATCTATTAAAAATGGGGAATGTGTAGCGATTATTATTTGATTTGTTTCTGCTATTTTCTTCAGTACTTTTAATAAATCTTTTTGCCCTGAAGGATGTAATACCCATCCCGGATTATCTAACAGTAAAACTGCATTTCTCAATTCCCCTTTTGTTCCCGCCGTAAAGTTAATGTAAAAAGATAAAAACCATCTAAAACCGTCACTTCTCCTACTAGGCGGATCAGCTTTAGCACCAAGTTCATCATCAATAGATACCAATATTTTATCCCCAATCATTTCTAAGTTTACAGTTACTTCTTCTTGTCCCCAAAATTCATTAATCATTCCTGTTATGTTTGCTGTCGCCTTTTTAAAAAGGCGACTTATATTATGGGGGGCGCTTGTGACTCTTATTTTTTCAACATTTAATCCTGCCAATTTGAATAATTTTGTAAAAGTTTTATATTTTTCTTTATTCTCTAGGTATTCGCTTAGAGAAATTGAATCTCCTATAAAATCTACGCTGTCAAAATATACGAAGTTTGGAATCAGGTCTAACATCTTTTCCAGTGGGTTGTTTTTTGTGAAGACTCTTAACTTCTCAATTTCCTTTTTTATAAAATTAGTTAATTTCTCATCTAAACCTTGTATATATAGAATATTTTCCACCAGTTCATCTAACTTTGTCGCATCAGAAACTTTCCCCAATTCCCTAAGATATTTGTTAAACAATCCTGTAAGATAGTTTTGTAATTCCTTTAAAAGCATGATTGCTTGGTAAGTTAATTGTGCTTGAGGCTGTTGATTTGGCAAATGCCCAAAGCCACCATTGGGAT
>CAZSHJ010000008.1:24752-46307 GCA_964606745.1 uncultured Thermoplasmatales archaeon
GTCTTTGAAGTGTTTTGAGCCAATTAATGTGCTTGTTCTTGTCTATTTTACCTAATGCCTTTAAATCCTTTAGTAACATTATGGCATTATAGGTTAATTGTGCTTGAGGCTGTTGATTTGGCAAATGCCCAAAGCCACCATTGGGATGCTGACATGACAGTATGAACTGAATAAGCTTGTTTTTATCTATCTTGTCCAATTCGCCAAGTTCAATTAGAGTCTTAACAGTAAAGTAGGTATGTGTGATATGGGATGCCTGACCAGGAATATGGCTAAATCCTCCATCTGGTCTTTGAAGTGTTTTGAGCCAATTAATGTGCTTGTTCTTGTCTATTTTACCTAAGAAATCAAACGATTTTTTGACTGTGCTTTCATTACCTTTTAGGATATTAAGAATAGAAAGTTTAACTCTCTCAATTTTTGAAGGTACTTCAATAAGATCAGGTTTTTCGATTTTATAATGACCGTCAAAATATTTTGTTATTACTAATTCATTCTGCTTTTCAAGCTCTTCATCTAAATTTGATAGTGTTTTCTTTTCATTATCATCTAATTTAAACCACGCAGTAATTACAGGTATTTGATGTGCCTCTGCTGTGCAAGTCAGTAAATAACTTAAATCATCATCTTCATATTTGTATTCTTTCCCAAAAGATTCTAATGCTTTAAGGAAATTGGTCTTCCCTTGTTCATTCTTTCCTAACAGAAGAGTTATTTTATTATCCAACCCTATTTCTCCAGTACTTATTATAGAACGAAGGTTTCCAATTCTTACTTTTTTAAGTATCATTTTATCATTCTTCTTCTCTTAAGGCGGGCTTGGGCATTTCACTTAACTAGTATTTTGCAAACTTTTTATTCGCATATCCTCCCATTTGTGCATTATATCCAAACTTAACATTTCCTCATTCATTTCTTCACATAACTCCTTTGGTTTTGTGATATTTCAATTATTCCCTCTGTTTTGTAACGACTATGCCTTTAATATCTTTTTGTAAATCCTCTGCTCACTTTCTCAAACCTTTTTCAATCCCATCTCATTAAAATTATAGCATGGCAAAAAGTAATCTGTTGCATCATTCCGTAATCCATGCATTATCTTGCTTAAAACTACTCATTGTATTGCCATCCAACCAGGAGGGAGAGCATACTCTAAAGTATGCCAAGCCGTAAGGCTTGCCCTCCCCTCTGTCCTTACATTTTTGGGGTTGGGGGGGTTACCAAGGATCACATGCTCGTCAAACATTGTTTCGAGCAATGTGATTCCTACTGCTCTAAAACTATCCAATGTTTTACTGAATTATGTTTTACGGTTTTACGCAATACGGTAAATGATTTCCTTTATAGTATATATTATATATATTATTATAACTACCCAATAATACAAAGGTTTACTTGACTTAGATAGAATAATTCAAACAAATCCCTTCCTTATCTGTTGGAGGTACCTTTTCACTGGAAATTATTAGATTTTTACCATAGTTTTACCATAGTTATTTATATCACATTTTTATTTCGTTTGCATGGCTGACATCGTGAAGGAAATAAACGGTCATAAATACCGCTACCGTGAGTATTGGGATAAAAGCGAGAAGCGTGTTAAATGGCAATATCTCGGCAAATTAGAACAGCCCGAAGATTCTATGCCAAAAACCAATAAAGAATCGTTAGAAATGGCTCTTACGGCTTTGTATGGGAAATGCAAGGGTGGTGGTTATGCTGTTTACTTTGATTCACGTCAATTAAGACGCATCAGAATGCACATAAATGAAGTTCTGAAAGAATACAGCAACTGAGTTAATTTACTTTGACTCATACATTTCTCTAAACTTTCTTTCTTGCTCTTTCTCCCATTCGCCATAATCCATTTTCTCGCCAACTGGAACAAATTCCATTTGCTCTTTGCTGAATCTCATCTCCTGTATTGTGTTTTCTTCTTCATTGAGTATATACCTTCTCCCATGTAATTCTTCGCCGAACTCATCTACTTTTGGCTCTGTTTCCTTTATCATCATATCCATAACCCTGTCAAGGTCTTGCCTGAGCTGTAAATTTTCTGATCTTAAAGTTCCCAATCTTTTTTCTATTCCAGTGGTGTCAAGCGGTGTTTCGAATACGACTATCTGTTGCTCTGCTTTGATGTACATTTCTGCAAGCTTTTGTTCGCTGTAATTTCTATAAACCTGCGTCAAATATTCTTCATGCCCCATCAATGCTTCTACAACATCTGTCGGTATTGTAAGACTCATTCTTGTTCTGAAATATTTTCTCAGCGTGTGGATGTGCATTTTTCGTCTATTTGTCCGTGAATCCCTTTCATTGTACCCTGCCTTTTCAAGAAGATTATTCCATATAATCCGTGCCACATTGTAGTTAAATGGGAATACATAGGGATTATAGGATGACTTTTTATTCTTGAAATTGGTCTTTTTTACCGCATTTTCAATATACTGCTCTCGCCCTCTAAGCCATGCTGCCAGTGCTTCGGTTGCTTCCTCAGATATGAATGTTGTCCGTGAGTTTCCGGTCTTTGTGGTCTCCGCCCTAATGTTTATTTTTGTGGGAATTCCGCTCATATCTATATCATCCGGGAGGAGTTGCAGCGCTTCACCTATTCTCATACCAGAGGAACTGAGTATGAGAAATAGTGCTCGTGCTTTAATTCCTCCATGCTGGAGTATTTCTTTCAGTTGAATATTTTCGGGAGTTTTATCCATCGTAACTGCTCTGTTTCCTTTTGTCCTTCTGTTTATTTTATTCCAGAATCTATAAGGGATCTCGATTTCATATTCTCGAAGAAATGATTTTACTGCGTGTATTGCAGAGTGTATCGTTTTTGGGGGTCTTCCTTTCAGGCTCATCCAAAATTGTGTTACATCTGCCTCGTAATCTCTTTCTTCGTCAAAATATGTTTCTGGATCCGTATTTATAGTTCTGAAAAAACTTTTTAGATGGGATCTGTAAGTAGCTTGGGTACTTTCAGAAAACATTGCCAGGAACTGATCTATTTTATTCATTTTTGCAACTTTCATGAGAGTGAAACAGGCATATTTATTTAAATACTATGTCAGCATTGCTTTAGCTATTGTTAAATAGATAAGATGAATAATATGAGAACACCAGATACGGGCAAAAAATCATGATGAACAAAGTTTTAAAAAGCATCAAGACGTTAACGATAGAAAAGAGGTTACCAAATATGAAACGCATTTATCTTGATAACGCCTCCACCACCCCCGTTGATAAAGAAGTGGTGGAAGCGATGAAGCCGTATTTTACCCAAAAATATGGAAACGCATCTTCTTTACACTCTTTCGGCAGTGAGGCAAGAGATGCCATCGAAAAGAGCAGGGAGAAGGTATCAGAACTTATAGGTGTAAAAAGCGAGGAAATCATATTCACGGGGGGCGGGACAGAAAGCGATAACATGGCCATAAAAGGAATTGCTTTCCGTGAAGGAAAGGGCCATATCATAACCAGCCAGATAGAACATCCTGCTGTAATGAACACCTGCGGACACCTTGAAAAGAAAGGTTTTGAAGTTACATACCTGCCAGTTGATGAATATGGTATAGTGAATCCAGACGATGTTGAAAATGCAATAAAAGACGACACAATTCTGATAACCATCATGCATGCAAATAACGAAATCGGTACCATCGAGCCCATAGGAGAGATAGCAAAAATATCGCAATCCAATGAGATACCGTTCCATACCGATGCGGTGCAATCAGTCGGAAAAATTCCTGTCAACGTTGACGACCTGGGGGTAGATATGCTTTCAATATCTGCTCACAAAATCTATGGGCCGAAAGGAACAGGAGCCTTTTACATAAGAAAAGGAACGAAGATAGAGCCCATCATTCACGGCGGTAAACATGAGGGAGGACTGCGCCCATCCACCGAGAATGTACCGGGCATCGTGGGTCTGGGAAAAGCATGCGAGATTGCAAAGGAAAGGATGGAGGTCGATACGAAAAAAAGTTCAAGGCTGAGAGAGAAACTGATAAATGGAACGCTTGAAATAGAAGAGACATATCTCAACGGCCATCCTGAAAAGCGGCTGCCGAATAATGCCCACTTCCGCTTCACCGCCGTTGAGGGCGAATCGCTGCTGCTTAGCCTAGATGATATGGGCATTGCAGGTTCAACGGGCTCTGCATGCTCGTCAAAGGAATTAAAGCCATCCCACGTGCTCCTTGCAATAGGATTGAATGAGGTTCAGGCTCATGGCTCATTACGTTTGGCAATCGGGAGAGAGAACACCGAGGAGGAGATAGATTACGTGCTGGAGGTGCTGCCTGAAATTGTGAAAAAGTTACGGGCAATGTCTCCATTATGGAAAAAAGATGGAAATGTACAGCGATAAAGTTATTGAACATTTCAGGAAACCGAAGAATATGGGCGAAATAGCTGATGCAGACGGGGTGGGGAAGGTAGGAAATCCCGTATGCGGAGATTTAATGACGATATATATAAAAGTCAAAGATGGAAAGCTGGAAGATGTGAAGTTCAAAACATTCGGGTGTGCCGCAGCGATTGCAACGAGCAGCATGATAACAGAACTCGCTAAAGGAAAAACCATTGAGGAGGCAGAAAAGATAACAAGGGATGATGTTGCCAATGAACTTGACGGATTGCCGCCCATAAAAATGCACTGTTCCAATCTGGCTGCAGATGGATTACGGGAAGCAATAAAGGATTACCTTTCAAAGGAGAAGCCATAATAAATGTGTGAGATGATGAATTGCAGGTATTAGATGTTATATGAAATTCTGCCCCACCTAAAAAGGAATATTTAAAAAGATGAAGGGGATTATTATGAATACGAAAGCAAATCCTAAAATCAATGACTTTATACAAGATATCCTGCTTATGGACAAAGATAAAGGAGAAACGATAATTTCTTTAAGAAAATTAGTTCTGGAGATAACCCCAAGCTCAAAAGAAGAAATAAAATACGGCGGTTTGGTCTTTGTAAACAACAAGAGGCTGTTTTGCGGAATCTTTATCCGAAAAAGCATATATCCGTTGAGTTTGATAGAGGCGCGGAGATGAAAGATTCAAATAATTTTCTTGAAGGTAACGGAAAAAATAGACGGCACTTAAAAATTTTTCAACAAGAAGATATCGATAATAAAAAGGTCGAATATTATATTAAACAATCTTTTAAACTATAAAAAGAAAAGAGGCAAAAACTATGAAAATAAAAAAACTCACACCAAACATGATGGTCAATGATGTGCGAGAGTCCGTAGTCTTCTATACGGATATTCTGGGATTTACAATTAACATGGTTGTTCCAGAGAACAGTAAGACCATTGGAAATAAGTTAGAAGACGGCAGGAATTATGCATACGCTATGGTAAGCCGAGATAAAGTGTATATTATGCTTATGAAAAAGGATATATTTGAAGAGGATTTGCCGATGTTAAAAGGCACAACAATCGGTGCATCAGTATCATTCTACTGCGATGTGAATAATATCCATGAACTGTACAACTCGCTCAAAGACAAAGTGGATATTGCCATAGACCTACATACCACTTGGTATGGAATGCAGGAATTTTACATTAAGGATTGTAATGGTTACATTTTAGGATTTGCAGAAAAAAATAAAGATGATGGGGGGTAGAACTCTGCGGTTGCTTTGCAACCTTGCCCTTCAAGCCATATAATAGCGGATGATGCTACATCCTTTTGCTTCCACCCAAATCCTCGCTTCGCTCGGACTACTCATATCCGCGAAACGATAACTCAGGCAGTGATTGAGGAGATTCCATCCTCTTTCTTCAAAGTTCTAAATCAATCCTCACCTTGCTGCCCTGCTACAAAGCCCGCCATCACAGTTAAATCCTTATATGTTCCGGCAATTTACAATTCATGCTGAAAGTGGGCATTCTTGCATCGGGCGGCGGGACAAACCTGCAGGCAATCATCGATGCATGTGAGCAGGGGAAAATAAATGCTGAGGTTGTTGCTGTAGTCAGCGATAACAGAGATGCATTTGCACTTGAAAGAGCGAGAAAGCACGGGATAGATGCCTACTTTTCGGATGCTTCGGATAAAAAAAGACATGAGGATGAAATTAATAAAATATTTGCTGACAGAGAGGTAGATTTGGCTATCGGCGCAGGTTACATGTGCGTTCTCTCCCTGAAGTTCGTCCGTAAATGGTATGGAAAATTAATAAACATACACCCTGCACTTCTTCCCTCGTTCAGGGGAACAGACGGACAGGGAGACGCCCTCAAATACGGGGTGAAGATAACAGGATGCACCACTCACTTTATCGACGAGAAGACAGACCACGGCCCAATCATATTGCAGGCTGCCGTACGTATCCACGAGGGAGATGACAGAAACGCCCTTGCAAAACGCATATTGCAGGCGGAGCACCAGTTGCTACCGAGAAGCATAGATTTGTTCGGACAGGGAAGACTTGAGATAAGAAACAGGAAGGTGAAGGTACTGCCGGGTGACTCTTGGATGAAATACGCACTTCAGGACATATTATATTCCGAAGGGTTTTGATGGCTTTCGATGCGCTAAAATGGCTGGAAGGGCTGAAGGGGAGTGGGATAAAGCCCGGGCTGGAAAGAATGGAGAAGGTGATGGCCGGCTTTTCTCCGAATTATAGGATAATACATGTCGGGGGAACAAACGGGAAGGGTTCCGTATGCCAGTTCATCGGGAAAATTCTGCAGGAAGAGGGGCATCGCGTTGGTATCTACTCGTCCCCCCATCTTGAAAGGATGAATGAACGTATCTCCATCAATGGAAAGGAGATAAATGATAAGGAACTGTCACAACTTGCCGGCGTAATTACGGCAGAAGACGATGGTCTCACGTTTTTTGAGGCTACGACGGCAATATCGCTTATGTATTTCAACGGGAGGGTAGATTTTGCCATTCTGGAGGTGGGGCTGGGAGGCAGATATGATGCCACAAATATCATCAATGCAGACATAACTGCAATAACAAACATCTCCATGGATCATGAAGATTACCTGGGCAGGAGCATAAAGGAAATAGCTGCTGAAAAGGCAGGAATAATAAAGGGCGGAAATGTGGTAACCGCCTGCAGGGGAACGTCCCTTGATGTGATAAAAAACAAAGCCAGGGAATGCAATGCCAGACTGCACGTAATCGGCAGGGATGTAACATGGAATCGCATCTCACCGGGAAAATTTACGGTAAAAAGCAACGAAGAATACAAAATCGAGACAGATCTGGACGGACTGTTTCAGGGGGATAACATTGCAATAGCAGTCAGGAGCGCAGAATTGCTTGGCATCGGGAAAAAAAGCATAATTAGAGGGATAAAAAAAGCGAGTTTGCCGGGAAGAATGGAAAAAATAGGACAATTTTTGCTTGACGGTGCCCACAACCCGGCGGCAATAAAGGCATTGAAAGAAGCGATGAAAGATTACAACTACAACCGCCTTTTTATCATATTCGGAGTCATGAGGGACAAGGATATCGCCTCGATGATAGAATCCCTCCCGAAAGGATATGTCATAGCCACAAGCGCAGGCGGCGGGAGGGCGGCGGAGGCAGATACGCTTGCCGACATGCTGGAAAAAGAGGGCAGGGAATATACAAAAACAGAAGATGTTTGCCATGCCATAGAAGAGGCAAGGAAAATGGCAGGTGATAACGATATGATATGCATAACTGGCTCCCTATATCTTGTGGGGAAGGCAAGAGCGATGCTAAAAGACGTTTAATGATGAACAGATGTGCCTATCTTTTCTTCTCCCTCAGCATTATATTTCTTTTCTGCAGCTCATGCATGAATTTTCCAGGCGGCACACATTTTTCCGGCGGCAGGGCGCCCCCCTCCCCCGTATCCCCGTTTACAATCATCTGTGCAATAATCGATGTCGGAAAACCCGTTGTCCTCATCATGGCAGATATGCCCTCTCCATCGCAGTAATCTATCATATCCATGCTGACAGTATCTTTCCCTAAGGCTGTCAATCTTGCCAGAACGACATCCTCTGTCTTTTTATTCAATGCCCTTTCCAGAGTTTTTTCCGTGAATGACCTGGCTTTGCCGTCAAAAAAACCCATATCCCTCAAAAATCTGATTTTATCACAGTGCCCCGCATAGCGTATGGTCTTGTAATCCAGCTCGTCAAGTTTGCCCAGAAATGTTTGCGAGAGTGTGGAAGTACCGCCAGAGGTGTAGAACGCCTCAAGCCTGCCGAATTCAGGAAATGATATGTCCTCCAGACCGGTGAGGGATTCGACCTCTGCCAACTTACCTTTTCTGATTATCTTCGCCTTCTCTACGTATTCGTTTATCAAACCGTGGACAGAAAAAACAAGGGCATAGTTGAGAGGCGGCTCCGGGTTCAGGGGAATGCCGCCAACGCGTATATGCATCTCCCTGGCATCTGCCTTTTTGATGAGATGGGCAGCCAGAATATTTGTTGTACCCGGGGCAAGCCCGCAGTCGGGAATGATTGTAACTCCTGCCTCCATCGCCTTTTCATGAAGCGAAAGCTCCCTCTCCACGATTTCGATGTTTCCGCCAAGGTCGCAGAAGTTTGCTTTACATTTTACCGCCGTCTTTGCCATGCTGTAGTTAAAATCATAGGGCAGTGCACTGATGACCGCATCCTTTTTCTTCATGGCATCCTCAACCTGATGGGCATTGCTCGCATCAATATGCACAAACTCTACTTTATCCAACAAACGAGGCATATTTTTGATGCACCCTTTGTCAACATCTCCGATCTGAACTTCCGCACCGTTTTTCACAAGGTCATGTGCAATTGCAAGACCCATCTTTCCTCCGCCTAAAACAAGCATGTTCATGTTACTCACTGATATTGTCTTGGCATTTATCCTTTTTTCTATGTATAGAAAATAAATACTGCAATCTGTATGAAATTGAATGCAAAGTGTGCCGAAAACGGGGCCAGCACATTTTCATTTTTCATCATCAGATATCCAAGCATGATACCCATCAAAAACGGAATGAATATCTGCATGGGGTTTCCATACATGACGTGGGCGACACCGAATAGGATAGAGGAAACAAATATGGCAAGGGGCTGACCGTACAATTTTGCCATCCTCATCTGTAAAAATGCCCGAAAGAATATCTCCTCGCTAAGGGCCGATAGAAAGGGAACGACAAATAGTAATGGAATGTTAACATTTTCAACTATTTCCTCCGCCATTTCGTTCTCCGTTCCATACCCCATTGACTGGAGGGCATACGCCAATATGCCGATTAAAAAAAGGAATGACACAGCAGTGAAAATCCCCATAGCCACGGAATGCAATGCCCCGTCCTTTTTGAAATAAAGTCTTCTGGCAATATTTGCCAATCCTCCCCCGTATAAAATATGAATACAGAGCATGGACGAGCCTGCCATCACAACCAGATTTATTACAAGAGATAGAAAAAGTGCTGAAGGGGTTATAAACGATTCCCCGATGCCCATTGCCAATGATATCACTGAGAGTCCGTATATGTAAAAAAACGGGATGATCAGTATCATGCCCGCCATAAACTTCCGGGAATCCATAGGGTTGTATCTATTGCATCATAAAAAAGCTTTGATAAACGTATGTGACCATCCAAATCAATTATGGTTATGCCTTCAAATCTATTGTCCCCGAACCATGTGCGATAATTTCTCCGTTATTCAAAACAGTGGCATTTACATAATAAATTCCCTGTTCCAGATGGTTGCATGACGAACAGGCAGGTATCAAGCAAATAAATGAGATGACATTGATTCCACAAACAAGGTCAACTGCTTTTGATTCATGGAGCTTCATCACCCCGAGTTTGTTTTTTAACCCGGAAATGCTCACAGTTATATTGTCCATGGAAACGGAAGACTTGACTGTCACGTTTAACGCTATTCTCTCCCCGGAATGGCATATCACATCAGGATTGCCAACCGAGACAACCTCTACCGAAGTTGATTCCGAATCAAAGATGCAACCCTGAAAAAGAATAAATATTAGTACCGATGCAGCAACCAGTTTCTTTTCTCGTCCCATAGTACAATTTATCTCCCCGGAATACTTATTATTTTCTATTCATTATTCAAGATTGTTCAAGGTTATAAAGTGCGGGCGCCGGGATTTGAACCCGGGCAGCAAGCTTTTTCTCCTTCTTTCCGTCCACGCTTTGCACAGAGGAAAGGGCGGTTGGGAAGCTTGAATCCTAACCGCTAGATTACGCCCGCCTGAAAGTTTATCTAAAAGCAATTTAAAAAAATTGTTGTATGGGCCCGTCGAGATTTGAACTCGAGTCAATGGCTTTTTCTAATCCTTTCCGTCAACATACAGGTAGGATTGCCCGAAGCCACAAGGATACCAAGCTACCCCACGGGCCCTATATGGAATAATATATCTGATATTAAAAAATTTGGTCATCTGCCGATAAGCATTCCCGAATTACATAACCTATTTCAGGTCTGGCAACACATCTTCCTGGATATGGACATCGTTGTTCCTGCCAGGAAGGATACTGAAAATTGTAACTTCCATTTCCTTACTTGTATTGTGACCCGCCATATCGAACACTTTTACTTCGAGAGTGTGCCTTCCAAATGCCATCCCCCATTTCCAGACATATGGGGATACCGAGGTGTTATATTTCATGTCTTCATCTACATAAAATTCAACATCTTTTATACCTGAAGACGTGTTGGTCACATCAACCTCAACTGTTATTCTTCCGATAATAATCGTCTTGTTCCTGAGCGTGGGAAAGATTGACCTTCCAAAGAAGTAACAGTACCCCTGCTTCGGGTCTTTAATTATAATTGTCGGGGCTGTCTTATCTATCTTTATTGTATTTGTGTTTACATCCTCCTCATTTCCTGCCTCATCAATGGAGTAAAATCTTATGATATTTTCTCCCTCGCTTGAAATGGTGATGGATGTGGTATATGTTGCCCACGTGCCATTATTCAACAAATAGTAAGTCTTATCTATTCCAGACGTTGCATCAGTCGGAAGAAGGGTAACGGTAACGTTACTCGTGTACCAGTCGTTATCACCTTCCGTACCGTTGATAGAAATATTGGTGACCGGTAAGGTCGTATCCACGGTAATTTCACATGCATCCTCGTCACTTGCCCCGTCATTATCGGTAACGTTGAGGGTAGCAGTATAGACTCCGTCATCACTGTAATTGTGGGTGGTGGTTACACCCGTGCCTGTCTTCATGTCCCCAAAATTCCAATTATATGAAACAATGGTTCCATCGGGGTCGCTTGAGTCTGTACCGTCAAATGAAACGAGTGTATTGTTTACAACTTGGTCTGGTCCTGCATCTGCTGTTGGAGAAGCATTGATTACAGTCACTTGCTTTGATGTTGAGTTCGTTGAGCCATTGTTGTCAATAACAGTGAGTTCTACATCATATGTTCCTGGGGATGAGTAAACATGTGTGGGGTTTTTTATTATTGCATATTCACCGTCGTCAAAATCCCACTGCCATGCCATTATAGTTCCATCGTCGTCGATACTGTCATCATAGAAGTGTATTGTTTCACCTGTATTGATACCGGTTTCTGGAGACCAATGAAAATCAACATGCGGGGGAATATTTCCATTCGCCGCTAATGAAGGGGACATGAAAAACATAAATAGCAATCCAAATCCAAGCACAAATGCAAGAAAAGCGTTCTTCCCCTTTTTTATTTTCATTTTTTGCACCTTGATAACAATATATTAAATTACTTTTTAAGTGTATCGATTGAAAAATTGCCCCAACTTTAGAGAAGTTAGATACACTGCTTCGCTGTTCCATACTGAATTCTGGTTCCTATTTTTGCTTGTAATATCCATTCGTTAAGCGTATCAGAAAGCGGCAATATGTTCCGAGTATTTCAAAGAATGTCTAACTCCAAACAGTTTCCACCAGTTCAGATTTTGTAATTCCCTTATCTCTTGTTATCAGTTTTGCATTTAGAATTTTTGCAGTTGCTACAATTATCTGATCGTGAATTTCTGAAATTTTATCTGGTAAAATTTTTAAAATTTAAAAATCAAACGGAACTGGAACGAAGTTTCTGCTGATTTCTACTTTTCTCAACAGTTCTGGAAAATCTAACTCTATTTTTTTGTTCTTGAGTTAACTACTCCCGGCTAAAGCCCGAAGCGTATCATACTGGAACGATGAAATCGATGAGTGTCGTTTGGCCTTCCGTTTTAATACTTTGATAATAATCGTAATCAATATCTACCCAATGCTTTCCCTGTTGTCGCTCAATGTAAAATTGTACTGTTTCGCTGGTGATTCTGCCCACAGCCCATCCAATCAAAAAACTTAAAAAAATAAAAAAAGGGAAAAGGGGTTGTGTTGTTCTACAGTATCTTGAAGAAGTCTACTGAGCCAGCGTTTGCTGTGTTGCATGCATTGTCTGTCACTGTTACTGTCAACGTGTCTGCTTTGAAGAGGTAGAATGGTAGATTGTACGCGTATGGCGACAATGCATCTTCGACACTTCCTGCTCCAGTGCTGAATGTTACGTAGTATACACCAGACATTGCATCACTTGCAGTGGCTGTTGCTGTCAGTCCGCCGATTATCAGTGCCTTGTCCTTGACCAGTATCCTTGGCATCAGTTCCCTTCCGAAGAAGTATATGTATCCTGCCTGTGGTGTAGTTATACTTCCAGTCGGTGCTGTCTTGTCTATCTTGAATGATACGCTGTCGTGTGCTCCCTCGTTACCTACAGTGTCAACCGCATAGTAGTCAATGATATGCTGTCCGTCGATGCCTATTGAGATTGGTCCCGTGTATGTGAGCCAGCTGCCGCCGTCGATTCTGTATTTGATGTAGTCCACGTCGATGTTGTCGCTAGCACTGATTTTCACCAGGACGTCAGTATTGTACCACCCGTTGCACTGCGGCTGTTCTGGTTCGAGCGAGGCCCATGAGGTGGGTCCTTGGTTGTCGACTTTGCCTTCAATGGAGAAGCCGCGTACCTGCCAGCCTTCGCCGACAGTGGTTGCATTGCTGATCATCCTGAAGCGTATCTGGGTGAACTCATCGTTCATGGCGTAGTCGGTGATGTCCAGCTGAATGGTCTGCCAGTCGCCGCCAGAGCTTCCCTGCGTAATGAACAGAGCCTTCCATTCACTGCCGGTCCAGATTTCTACGACACCGTAGTCCTCTGGGTATCCTCCAGTGAACGCAAACTTCTGCTCCCAGGAAAACAGGGCTTCGTAGGCATCGGTCAGGTTGAAGGACAGAATGAGTTTGTTGTCCAAGTTGTTGCGGTAGAGACCAGGTGTTGCTTCATCGTAAATCACATCATTCCAGTATGGGCCCCAGTAGCATTCTTCGAGGTGGCCATTGTACCAGCTGTCGTAAGCATCGGCATTGATCCAGTAGTCAGCTTCCTCGTGCCAGATGTCGCCCGCGGGTTCCTTCATATGGATCCACTTGGCATCGCCGTCTTCCATGTCGTCAAAGAAGAAGGCATAACCATCGTGGGCGAGTTCAACGTCGTCAATCATCCATCCCTTCCACTCGCCACTTGCATCAGTGAGCAGATGGAAGCGGAACATCATCTCGTCGGTTCTGGGTACTGCAGGAGCCGTGAATAGTTTATAGCTGAAGGCGTCATGGCCAGCGCGCTCGTAGGCGTGTACAGTATCGAGTATTCCCGTACCGGCCGTATTGTAGAGTTCGTAGCTCACGGTCGTCCAAGTAAAGATCTCATAGATCGTTTCGATGGGATACCAGTTGTGGCCAGCATCGTTACTGACTTCTATCACGCCGTAGTCCCAGGAAACACCGTTGAGATAACCGTACTCGATATCTGCAATGGTGTCGAAGGTCAGGGTGTAGGTACCGTCTGCCGTGAAGTCAAAGGTCTCGTTCTCCACGTCGATGTAGGCATCGTTATCCGGTTCGTCGTCCTCATCCTCGTCTTCAGCTTCATAGGGCAGCATACGCAGGACATCATCAGCATTTGGCTGGTAAGCAGCTATGCCGTCATCGTCAATGATACCATTCCACCAGAAATGGTCATTGGGACATGCTGAACACTCTTCAATGATATGCCAGTCGTCATCAAGTCCAACAGTGTTGTCGTTGGTGTCATTGGTTTCGTAGCCATCCTCGTAAATCTGCTCGTAGATCCGGATGGGGGTCTCCATGGCGTTGTTCTCTTCGTCTTCATCGCACTCCAGTTCTACCGTGGCTTCCAGGACATAGTTGCAGTACAGCGAGGTGTTCCACCAGTATTCGAGTGTCTCAATGTCGCCCTGTTCCATGTCCTCGACTACCAGCGTCTGGCTCCAGATCTCATCGGTACCCTTGCCCGCAATGTAGATCTCCATATCATCTACAAATACACCGCTCCAGTCGCCGACCGCACCGCCGTAGGTGCTGTAGTAGTCATCACCTTGGACACAGAAACCGACACCGAACCAGTCACCTAGGCCGCCGAGACCGTCATCAATGGCATACCACTCGATCAAATCGATGATGTTGCCACCATTGATCTCTGGTCGGCCTGAGCTTTCGATGTATTTTTGGAGTTCATCGTAGAAGGAGAAGTCAATCCAGCCGTTGGTATCGCCGCCTTCCCAGAGTTCTGCACTTACCATGCGATAAAACATGTTGCCGACTTTGAGAGCAACAGTCAGCATGTCGTCGTCACCGAGGTTGGCATTCAACTTGCCACGGATGTCAAAGGCATCACCGGGGCCTGCATTGCGATGATAATCCCAGTCGAAGCCATCAACCTCGTACATGATGTAGCCGTAGCCACCCGCAACATACTGGTGCGAGGTCTGCTGGCCATAGTACAGCGAGTTGTACGGGCTGTAGAAGTTGCCATCGTTGAATTCCCAGGTGTCCGTGTCGCCTTCGGAATATATGAAGTTATCGAACCAGTTGGAATCTTCCCAGTCGCCTTCCATGTCATCGCGGTAGGTGACATCCTCAAAAGCCTCGTAGGCAGTGACCTTCACAGGGACATCCTGTGTGGTGGTTCCGGTGTTCTCCACGGTAACATCGATGGGGATGCGTGCCAAGTCATGGTCGGGCATCTCAACCCGCGCAGGTGCACTAATGTCGATTATCGCAGCATCACATACATCACCGAAGAACAGGCTGTGGTTGACACCATTGTCCGGGTCCCAGTACTTGTAGGTCGTGCGTGGATCTACGCGGAATTCACCCTCATTGTCCTTGGGCCCATCGTAATCACCGAAGCAGTCATCCATACACTGGCAACACTGCATGTCGGAGTATATCTCAAAGAAATACCACGTGTCCTCTTTAGGCACAAAGTCAAGCGGGAATTTGATCAGGCGTTCTTCACCCTGTTCGAGCGTGTCCACGTACTTGTACTGCTGGTAGACCAGGGGCTGCATGGATCCAAACTGCAGGTTGATGCAGATATCGTCGATGTACCAGCCCTCACGGTTGACGTAACCATCGGCATACCAAATCCACTCGATCTTGACATACATACCTATGTAATCACTGAGGTCGTACCCGATAATTTCGTCCTCACCATCGCCGTCCAGATCTGCTTCAACGTCACCAGCCCACTCCCACTTACCATCAGTGTCAAAGAGGCCGCTGTCTATGACATCGGTATTCCAAGTGACACCGTCAGTACTGTAGTGAACCTGTATTTCGCCATAGTCATAGAATTCTTCACCCTCGATCCACTGTGAGAAGTTTAGGTACGCATAGTATGTGGAGTCACCATCCGAACTGAACTCGGGGATGTAGATTCCACTGTCGCTCCCATTGTTGAGTATCAGGCCATCCATTGAGTAGGCCTCGTAAGTATCGAGATAATCAGGCTGGCTGTGATAGCTGTGGGTGGGTGAGTTCGACCGCTTCTCGGTATATGTCCAAGTCACCGGGTCGCCATCGTAGCTGATGATCTCAAAGGTGTTCAGGTGACAGAATTCGAGGTCAGTGCACAAATAGGGATACAAATCAAAGGGAACCTCCTCGTAGATCTGCAGGTGGACGTTGATGGGTCCCTGGGCATCGCATAGACCATTGTTCCTAATGATGGCTTCTACTTCCGTGGGCACAAAGGGATGCCAGATGCTGGGATCAGGTGTCACCAATTCAATGATATCGACATCGCATTCAGGTAGCAGTATAAAGTAGAACCACTCGGATTGTCCGTACTGTCCGGTGCAGTCCCAGGCCGTAATGCGGTACCTGTACTCGCCCGGCACAGAGGTGTTTGTGAAGGTGTAATTCCAGGTTTCAGTGATGGGGTCATAGACCATTTCGAACTCGTAGTTACCATCGCCCAGGTAGTAATCAGAGGTCGGTGCAGGCATAATGGTGATGTTCACCTTCTCGATGGTCACGTTGGTATCGCACGGGATGACCGTGGCCCAGAAGTCGATTTCGCTGTCAATGGCATACTTGGGCGTGTTCTCGTGGTAATAAGGAGTTTCTTCGATGGTTGGGGTTACAGTTGGCGGATCGCATACATTCACGGTCTGATTTAGATATCCGATGTGTCCTACGTTGTCGTAGATAGTGATGTTTATGACGTGTAGTCCAGAATCCTCGATGACAAACGGTACGGTGTAGGTTGTCTCATTTACTGCGTGGTCAATAGTGTAGTTGATGTAATCTACCCCACTGGGACAACTCTTATTCTGTATATTCCATTCTCCGTCGTCACCGGTCAGAGTAATGAGCGTGGTGTTGGAGATATAGTCCTCTCCGTTAGGATCGCCTATGCATGGCTCTGGGTCGTATGTCTTCGTGACAGTTGGCGGTTGGCAATCCACGTAGAAGAACTCGTAGTAGACCTCGGATGTGTTGCCTTCGCACTCATCCTCGACATAATACTCTATCTTGTGTTTGCAACAGTCACAACGTCCGTACTCATCTTCGATAGTTGTTGTAAAAGTTCCATCAGGACTTAGGGCCGCAGGTTGGAAATCATTGTACAGCCATCCGTCGGTGAAGTTCCAGATGTTGTAGTAGATATCAGCAATTCCTTCACAGTCGCTTCCGTTTATTGTGATATTGGTACCGCATTGTATCCACGTTGCCATGCCACCACCATCCATGCTGTGCCATGGCTCTGGGTCCGTTCCAGTATAGCTGGGGTCGCCAAACTCAACCACTGCGGTTGGGTCATTAGCCTCCTGAACTACAGTGAAGTTGTAGGTATCGGACGTCATGTCATATACACCACAGGTAGCATTTATCTGGAATTCCCATAATCCAAGAAGAGCTGGGCTCGTAAGCGGGTCCTGGGCGTTCTGCCAGTACCACGTGCCGTCTGCCGCCTGGGTCATCGTTTTCTCTCCTACGGCTGCACTACCTAGTGCGGTGAAATAAACATGGGCAGCAGTAACGGTACAGCAGCCACCAGTGATGTTTGCTGTAATGTTTACTGTCTCGCAGCAAAGAAGTACATCTGCAAAGGTTTTGCCAGATTCAGGGTCTTCGCCGTTGACCTGTACTGCAAAGTCTGCGGTCCCGTTTACCTCGAAGTCATAGGGACCAAACTCCAGATACGCCTCTGCACCTACATATGGTCCGTTGCTCACGTTCATCACGTAGTGCCATGTTCCTGCTTGGCTGAGATTCAGTATGGTGTTTCCGATTGTCTTTCCCGTAGTGTCGAACGTGTAGACAGTTCCGCCCACCAGTGTCATATCTTGCCACGTGGTTGGCTCTGTATCACTATCGTGCCAGAAATGTATTGCCACACCCATGATATCATTGTCAGAATCGGTGAATATGGCGTCCACGACAACGGTGCCGTTACACTCTGCTGGGTCCGGAGTCACTGCATGGGTAACTATGTTTGGGTCAGCTGCTTCTGCGGGTAAAATCGCTGGTATTCCTATCATTGCTATTGTTATCACTAGAGATATCAATATTTTTATTCCATTTTTTGTTTTTTTTGCTTTCATATTTTGCCTCCAAAACATATATAGAAAAAACAGTATATAAAGGCTTCGGCAGAAAAGGTAACTGTTCAGTGATGGTGGTTACGATTTACAAATTTTTAATCTGTATTTTTCGTTTTGAAATGAACTGATTTTGCAAAATGAATGGTAGCCTCTCACCCCGTAGGATGCAATATATGTTCAAAGTTACACGGATTTTACAGCTGAAGGTGCTGTGTTTGGTCTTATCCCTCCCTAACTAAGCCGGTGAGGGAGTTTTCACAAAGGGCTTACACAATCAATAAACCCTCCTATGGTTTTTTTCCGCCGACGGTTCTTATTCCTTTTTTTCCCTTCTCTCCAATACCACCAAGGCTATTCCGAGCAACAAAGCGATCACTATCAGAGCTACAAACAGGATGGTAACCGGGGTAAATATTGATTCGTGGCGAATGGCGACTGTCTTGGTAACACTATCTGTTTCTCCGTCAGCATCTGTGACAGTTAGCGTCACGTTATAGGTGCCAGCATCTGAATAGGTATGAGTGGGATGGGATCCAGCACTCAGCTTTCCATCGCCAAAATCCCATACCCACTTCATGACCTCCTCCTTTCCTTCAGATGCATCTTTGAATTGAACCGGATTATGTGCCATGGGGTAGAATTGAGTCCACGAAGTTCCCCATGAAAAATCGGCAACCAGACCTATAACAGCGGTGATAGGAGAAACGATAAACTTTTTGTACTGGGTATAAGTGAAGTTAAATATTATGTAAAATGAATAAGAATGATTTGCTCGAGCCATGTCCTCTGTAATAATAAAATCAAAATAGAAGTTCTCATATCCATCGGCTAAGTTGGTTTCGTTGGTGCTGATAAATGGCTTTCTCTTGACGCGATCGAGTTGTATGGCATTCTCGAAATCGGGGTTGCCCCAATATAAAGTGCCAGAAGAAACTGCTTGCCAATTGTCCTCCGTGGTGAGATTCACCAAAACCTGCTCATATCTGTTTCCAATCACCACTTTTTTGGGCAATTCGTGATGTATCCACGCAGCGTTCGTAATGGGAGTTACCAAACAGAATAACGCCCCCATAGTCATCACCAGTGCGAATATCTTTTTGATAGTGTGCTTATTATAGACCATACCTCATAAAGGAAAAAACATTAAAAGGATTTCGGGTAACTACATTTAGTATTAGGTGCTGGAAAAATCTTCTTCTTGGTTTTATCACGATGCTTTTTTAGCGACATTGATTTTCACGAATTACTCTCTCTGTAAGGAACATTGTGCATTAACAGCTACCAGACCAGTAAAACAATATGTTTTCGGAAGGGCACTTTTCTTTATAATCCTAATCCTCACCATAAATCCAAAGGTAATGCAACATGCATGGTTGAAACGGAGAAACGCTATATTCTCCCTCAGAGGGTGGAGGTTCTTATACCAACTATTCTACATCACCAATCCAAAAATCAGTAGAAAAAAGACCGAATTCTTTTTCTACTTTTTCAATCGTTACTATACCGCCTAATAGAGATGCTTCATTTGGTTTCATAAAGGAGATATTGAAGTTTCTCCTCAATATCTCTTTCCATTAGGCACTAAAGTGGCGGAGTCAAGTAGCAAAACAAAAGTAGACATTGTGCAATACAGCTTTTTCAACCTTCAGAAGCAATTGCCAACATACCTTAAAGTATTCTGCTTTACAAATTTTTAATTCGTATTTCCCGTTTTGAGATGAACGTTTCAAATTAGAGTACCTAAGCCAATAAACTTTCAAAGTGAACGGGATTGAAATGACCTCAAAAGCTTGACTGTTCTCATTTTAGCCTGTCCAGTGGTCTGTTATCATAACTATATCATCTATATTTATTATCCAATCCCCATTTACATCGGCGCATTCACACCAGCCGGGACTGCTTGGGGTTTCCATCCAGTGCTGTGTCACAATCACAATATCGAATATGTCAACATATCCATCTCCGTTAACATCCCACAGGAAATGAACGATTCTGCACATTGCATCGGGAACAGTGGTCCCGTTCGGTAAAACCTCTTTGTGTCCCACGTAATCCTCTGCAACAGAGTAAAATTGATAATAACCCGTTCCTTCGGATGGTGCAAACGTCCATTCATAATCGCCCGATTTACTTCCATAGGAATTCCAATCACCCCACGTATGATTATCCTCGCTATACCTGTAATACAACGTAACCTCCTTCACCCCGTCGTCATCACTTGCATTCACTTTTATCTCCAACGTATCCTCGTAGGTTTCAGCCGGCAGAGGCATGACATATGACTGCGGAGCATAACAATCAACAAAAACATCGTTCCATTTCATTCCTTCAGTATTTCCTGCCTTGCCGACACTGTAGAATTCTATCTCGTATTTTCCACATGGCGGGTAACCGTATTCCACTCCCAGCTTCGCAAGATCAATAGGACAGAACGGAGAAGAAACATTCCAGACCCCGTATTCTTCCCAATCAAACAAAATATCCCACTTAACGGATGAATAATTCCATTTGAATATGCGGTAATAAGTATGGTTCACGCCCGACCCGCCTCCCTCCGGCATGTCTGTGGCAACAAGGGTTATGGTCGTTTCATTGGTAATGCAATGCAGAAGATAGCCACCTTCGTTTTCAAATAGAGTAATGTTGTAGACAAAACCGTGGAACTTCTTTACCGTGACAGGGGGAGCCGACTGAACCGTCGTATTTGCCCATGCCTGATCATACATTCCCTCATCACAGGTGACATTCACAAAATTATGCAGGATGCCGTTTTCAAAAGAAGGCGAAATATCAACAAAGATAGTTATTACTATTGGTATGCCTACATCAACTACGGGGAATACCCACACTTTATGCGCCATATCATAGGGTGACGGATATGAATGGCCGAATGAAACATGACTGTCATATAACTCCCTGACCGTAACATTTGTCGCAGGAGCAGTACCCGTATTGTTCACCCGTACCTTATATGTAATACTGCCACCGTTCTCCCCGGTAGTCGGGATGGCTACTTTTTCTATTTTCAAAGAGGGCAACGATGTCACATTTGTCAGCTCGGTCGTCTCATCACTGGAGTCTTCATCGCATGTTGCATTAACTGTATTGGAAAGAATGGTCCCATTTTCTACAGGAGAAATATGCACATGGATTTCGATGCTTTTGCTCTCATCCACACTTATCTTTGAAATATCCCATACATTATTACCAGAATTAGGAGATGGAATTGCATACAAAAATTGGGTATTTACATCATACGATTCTATTACAATTACACTGGTGGCATTTGCGTCCCCAGTATTATTAATCCATACAAAATAAACCAGCTCTGTTTCCGCTTCTACAGGGTCGTTACTGTCCGATTTTTCTATTGAAAGTATGGGCGAGGAGATAACAGTTAAGTTTGCATAGGCATGACTGGTTGCATCGTTTATGTTATTGCCGTTGCTGTCCCAATTGAGCACCGCATCATTTGATATGAGCGTGCCATTATCCAACGGGAAATCAACGGTTACGTTGAATTCGATGGTTACGGTCTCACTTACGTTGAGTGCACCGTTCCATGTTATCATATCGTCAATTGAATTGTGAAATAGGGGCAAAGCCCCTATAACCCCATTCCGCCTTCGTTCCTCGGCA
>CAZSHJ010000009.1:0-45943 GCA_964606745.1 uncultured Thermoplasmatales archaeon
CTTTCTCGATGCCAATGCTCGCTTCCTCTCCTTCAACAGTCGCGTTGTCTTCATCATGAACCTTCTTGCTCGTATTCTCGCATGTTCCGTTTACTGTTGCTATGTTCTCGATCAGCTCGTCTGTCTTTGTGACGGTTGCGTTGAAGTATAAAATTTGATATTCTCCAATGTCCAGTCTGCCTACATTTTCGGCGAATTTGGTACCTATTGTACCATTCTCCAGTCCGTCCGGCAGCGTATCGTTCACCCATACATCGATGAGCGGGTTGGTTCCGTTATTGGTGACGTTTAGCCTGAATCTTGCCTCTGTACCATTATCAACATTTGCATATTCTACCCATGATGTACCGTCCCAAACCTCTTTCTCGATGCCAATGCTCGCTTCCTCTCCTTCAACAGTCGCGTTGTCTTCATCTGTTACCTTGGTACCTGTGTACTGTCCTGTCGCGGTTACGTTCGCCCAGTTGATGTTGATGCCTGGACTGACGACCGTTGCATTAAACTCGATATAGATTTTATCGCCAACAGCGAGTGGTCCAACATCTGACCAGTTGATATGTTTATTGTCAGCGAAATCAGGTATCTCGGTGCTTTCGTAGGTGTAGTTGAAGCATTCTGGTAGTGTATCATTTATCCAAATATCAATCAACGGGTTCGTTCCATTGTTCGTGATGGTGAGGTTAAACCTGACTTTATTCCCTATATTCTCATGATGATACTCAACCCAATGTGTGCCGTTCCATACGGTTTTCTCTATATTGATCTCTGGCGGCCCTAGTGGGATAATACGAGTTGCTATCGCATCAATTTCCATGCTTGTATCACCGTAAAGGGGACAAGAACTACCCATAAGCTGGCCATCGTCAGTAATCATGATGGTATCGATGAAAGTGCCGTCAAATTCATCTAAGGAATCTAAGTCAATGGCGATGAGCGTATCGTCTGCCCCGTTTCTTGTATGAGGGTTGATCTGCCGATCATCAAGGTCAATAACTATGTTATTGGTCAGTGAGCTAAGAACAATTTCCATGCCACTGAGCTCGGCATCCTCGAAGATGAAGATTTCGAAACCATCGAGAGCATCTTCGGCATCAGCAGCATTGGCAGCATTACTAGGTCCTAGCGTGCCGGTAGCAATCACTCCATCAGAAACGATGAACTGATCAACCCAGCCTACAGTAATTTGGCCTGTTCTACCGGCATCAAAATTAGCATCATCATCACCGCCTTCTTCGATAAACCCGAAATCATCAATATCAGACAAACCTTCGACAACTTCTGCCGATGTTGTATCCTCATCAGTCGGAAGATCACTTCCATCATCTCTAGAACCGCTAATCCAATCGATTACTTCTGCATTTTGATCTCCAAGATAATCCAGTATATTGAAGCTGATGGCTGTAAAGATAATGTCATCTGTGGGTTCCCCAGCTGGCTGTCCAGTCGGATTTTGACAGGTACCTCCGCTTAGGCCAGCGGAAAATAAGTAGACACCGTTAGTATCATCGGATGTGCCTGTGATGGTTTCTTGTGCACTAGCAATAGGCATCATAATAACAGAAATAGCTATCACTCCCACAAATATTAGAGCTCCTCCTATTACTTTCCCAACTTTTTTTGTCGATAGTCCCCCCTTCTTTCCTATTAATATTCCCTTCATTTTCCTCACCCTAATTTTTTTAAGTGTTTTTCACTTAACTATTGTAAAGCAAGAATAAATGGGGTATTTAAATGTTTCTATGGCCTGTTAATTTTTCTATCTTAAAACGGGTATTGCTATAATTTTGATAGCAAATTGATAATTTATGGGTAAATTAAATTTCAATTTTTTTGAATTAAGAGAAAAAATAGGTGCTAACCATCACTATATATTAATCAAGAATATTTCTCACTGTCTTATTCTCATAACCGTTTTTTCTTATGCACGAGATAACCGCCTTCAACCTTCCACTCAGGCCCCAATATGTCTCTCGCAAAAAATACTTCAAATTCTTTTAACCTGGTTTGAAGTTTTTTATATAACTCTTGTAATTCATCTATCTTCTCTGAAACTTCATTGATTTGCCCAGAATTTTTTTGGATTTGCTGTTTAATTTCCTTATCCTGCTCTTCTCTATTCAATTGTTTTTCTTTATATTCCAGTCCTTCTGCTGCCAAATCTGCCCAAGTCATCCTCTCTTTTTTGTATTTCTCCAGTTTTTTCCTTGTGTCATCTGATATTCTGACTGACACGGTAGGATGATCTTCATCGTATCGTTTTTTGGATGGTGGTACTTCTGTAGTTGTCATGTTGCTCTATATGTAATCTGCGTTTTCTTTATAAAGACATGTCCTACATGTAATACAATTTGTAACGGTTTTTCGTTATGTAATGCACACACCGGGAGATTACGTATGCCCTATCGTTTGCTTTTGTTTGCCATATCGTATGCCCTATCGTTTGCTTTTGTTTGCCATATCGTATGCCATATCGTTTTCTACTGTCGTTTACAGCAATCAGCCCCCCCTCTGCACCCCCTATGTTAAGCATTGATGCAAAAAAATTCTCCAGAGGGGAAAAGGGACAACAAGGGTGGTTAGAATATTTACGGATACCCCGGGTCAGAATAGTGGCTGTGCTTCACCCATCGGGACAAAAATCAAGAGCAGCATTTTGCCCGCAGTTGTCCGCAATTTGCCGTTACGCCTCATTTACCCCCGTCCTCTTCCAATGCGATTTGAGCTTTTGAAAAAAGAAAAATAGTTCCAAGGAATGTTAGGCGAAGTGGCAATTTTCCCATTTTATCAATCTCTTTTGGTTTCTCTAATAATGAACAAATACTTGAAACTTCGGAGATAAAAATCAAATTTTTCCTTCCAGAATCTTTTTCACGATCTCTCGAAAGGTAGCAAAACCAACGGTTCTCGGTATCACATCTTTCGCACCCTCCCTTTTCAGCTCTTCAGCCCAGTCAGTATTGAAAGATGCTGTAAATCCGTATATCAATGCAGACGAATCCATCTTCATTATCCTCTTTGTTGTCTCAACCCCATCCATGCCGGGAAGTTTGAGATTCATTATAACCAGATCAGGTGCATTTCCCTCCTTCATAAGTTCTGCATATTTTTCCAATCCTCCCTCACCTGTTAAAGCAGGGTATATCTTTACATCAAGTTCGGAAAAATATATCTGTATCAACTTCTGTATCTCCTCTTCATCATCCACTATCAATATTTTATTCACGAACCTCTCCCTTCGTAACCACATTTTTAACAACGGTTTCAACTCTCATTATGGCATGGCGTGCAGATTTTAACTTTTCCTTCAGTTCATTCGGTACTTCATCCATAGTCAGGTCAATGTAACCCTTGGCAATGGCAATGGGATTGAAGAAATAGTGGGCCGTCTTTGATTTAAATACCCTCTCCTGCTCCAATACTCTTTCGATTTCCTCGTAGGCTTTCTTTCTTTCTGTGATGTCATATGCAGTGCCCAACCCGGCGGGTTTTCCTTCATATATAATTGACGCACCAGCAAAGTCTATCCATTTTGTTTTACCGTCTTTTGTTATAACTCTGAACTCGTAAAGATAAGATTCTACTTCTCCCTTTTCCTCTCTTAACTGTCCCCTTTCCCTTACTGTCTTAATATCATCGGGATGTACAACATCCCAGAATTTCATTCCTATAATATCATCTTTGGAATGGCCAAGTATCCTTTCCATTGCCGGATTTGCATACTTGAAAACATCGTCCTGATAAATGAAAATGGCTGACGCGGTAGATTCTGCAAGCAATCTGAATTTTTCCTCGCTTTCTTTTAATGACCGCTCCGCCTGTTTATGTTTTTCCTCGCTTTCCATGTCGTGCAGGGCAAAAGCAATATCTCCGGCAACTTCTTTGAAAAGGCCATGCTCTTCTTTATCATCAGCGAGATGAGCAGGGACAGAAACGGATATCAGACCGAATATTTTTCCTTTATGTTCCAATCGAACGGTAATCTCCTTCTCACTAGGCACTTTTCCTAAAAGTGGACAATCAACACATGCAGAAAAATCTTTTACTACAACAACTCCCGATCGCTTTAAAGCTCTCCTGCCACATTCTATCATCTCGCCACGCTTGAACAATTTCTTCAATGGCACAAAATCTTTGCCCAGGCCCGCTTCTACGGATGCGATGAACTTTTTATTTTCATCAAAGAGTGCAATCCACGCACTGTTATAGCCGCGTGTTTCAATTAGGCTATCACATATTTCTCGAAGCAAACGGCCTCTATTCTTTTCTTTAGCGATAAGTTGGTTTACATTGCGAATGGCATGAAGAACAAGATTGAGATGTTTTATTTTCTCCTCTGCTTTTTTGCGTTCTGTAATGTCCCTATAAATACCAAAACTCCCTATTTCTTTATCGCCAATAAAAATCGGTGCCCCCAGCATGGAAACGGGTATCTCACTTCCATCCTTCCTTTTTCTAATGGTTTCTGCTTTTACAGTTTTTCCACTTAAGGTTCTTTTTGTATATTCCTTTCCTTCCTTCAAAAACCTCTCAGGAATGATATAATCATCAATCTCCTTTCCTTGTAGATCTTTTAAATGGTAGCCAAACATTTCTTCAAGAGCAGGGTTTATGTCTATTACATTATGTTTGTCATCTAAAGAAACAATTCCTTCGGGAGAATCTTTGAACAAAGCTTGGAAATAATTCTTTTGATATTCACGCTCTTCTTCTGCTTTCTTCCGTTTGGTTATATCCAGATTCACACTGATGCTCCCCTTGTAGTTTCCATCAACATTTACTAATGGTGCAGCGGAAACGATAACGTTGCATGGTTTTCCATCCTTGGTGTATAAAATGATTTCATACCTGCTTGATTTTCCTTCCGTCCTCATCTTCGTTTGTCTCTCCAACTCGGATATCTGTCTTTTATCCATCAATTCCCGAAAATTCATGCCGATGATTTCATCTCTCTTGTATCCAAGCATATCTGCAAATGCTTTATTGGTAAAAGTGATATTATCGTTTTTATCATCAATGCAAATTCCTTCCTGAGTTGTTTCAACCAAAGTTCTGTATTTTTGTTCTGATTGTTTTAATTTCTCCTCTATTCTCTTCTGCTCGGTAATATCATTGAATATTCCCATTATGCCGATAACGTTGCCATTTTCGTCTCTCACTGGTGTTTTTACAGTGAGAACCGTGCGTTCTTCGTCGCCAATTCTGTAGGATTCTTCCATCTGTTCAAGCTTGCCGGATTTTATAATCCTCTGGTCGTCGGTGCGATATTTATCGGCGAGGTCTCGCGGATGGAAATCGTAGTCAGTCTTGCCCCGAATCTCATCTGGAGCAATACCTATATCCGCGGCATAATGCGAATTGCAAAACATGTAGACGGATTCCCGGTTTTTGAAGAATATCTTGTTAGGAAAGCTTTCCATCAACATTTGTTTTAGTTCATGGCTATCCTGCAAAACGTCCTCGATATCCATGTATTTCCTATTTTTATCCCTCATTTTTTCCTGCCTAGATGACCAACTTAATCATACATTCTTGGTATTTTAAATAATCGATATTTTTACATGACATCCTGATGTTAAACTCCGCGCTTATTCAGCCCGGATTAAATGTTGTAAAATGCCTTTAAAAGCTCATCCCATTGGGTATATAATGCAAAATCAACATTTTCATATGAAAAAATCTTTTTATTGGATGTTGTAGCTCTTTAACAGGCTTATATGTACTGTTACCAAGCTGATAAAAGCGATCTCTCGGTGAAATGATAATGGTTATGATATGTTTCTATTATTTTATCGCAAAATTCATTCTGAGTGATAGTCGGATTCTCTATAAGATAATTGAAAGTTTTGGTGTGTGGTAGTCCAGTTGCCGGTATTTCATCCGGTGATGCTATTATGTGGGTAGCTGTGCTTTTCAGTTTTTGCATGCATTCAGTTTTTCCCATGTAACAGCCAGTGAGAACCAAAATATCTATGATATCGTTATTTTCTTTGCTCGCTTTTGCTAATGCAGCAGATATTTCGTTTAGGGTGAGCCTATCACGGGATGTTTCATCGCTGCACATGCCTTTTAGACCATAGCCATGCCCCCATAATTCTAATAAATAATGTTTTGCAGGATGATTTCTCATGGCATATGTAACGAAATTTTGAAGAGTACGCTGATCGCCCATGTTTACCTCGTCGTCCCATGAGCGATGTATTTCGTTAAGATGTATTTCTTCTGTTACTTCACCAAACAGATAGCAGTGGGCATTATCTTCTTCCCTTTCATCGAACAGGACAACAATTGTTATATCATTTTGTAATTTTACTTCTCTAATTTCATCGAGTTCTTGTGTTGCGTATTTGCAGAAGTTGTTGTCTCCATCTAAATATATCACTATTGTCCAATTGTCTTTTTCCTGTTGTGAAAATAGTGTTGAGTTGTTTTTTGTGTTACTCTCCGCTGTGATAGCAACGGCCGAAAAAAATATAGCTGAAATAATAAGCAATATGGTAAATGTGTTGATTGTTATTTTTTGGTTTTTTTCCATATAGGTATACCTCACCAGCAAAATGCTATTTATTTGCTAGCAAAATAGTAACGAAATGCTATTATATAACCTTTTCTATTTCACATATATAAACGAAAAATTTGATGTAAAACAGTACTAAGAACAGAGGAAGAAAACTACCAAGTCTATCAATATAAATAAAAACAACGGGAAAAATTGTTAAAAATATGGAATATCAAAAAGACAACTCTCCAGAGGTACTGGCCTCAGCTCATATAAGAGTTCCAGAAAGAGGCTAAAAAGGCATTAAAATATTCTGACTTTATTTATCTTTTTGTCTTTATTTACACTCCGATATCCCCTCCATTCCCTGTAGTTCTACGTCGAGCGTTACAACATCACCAACTGTTTTGACATAACCAACAGGAAGACATACTGTTATGTGTCCTAGAAGGGGCCTTTTGCGACCAAGTTTGGTTGCAGCTTCTTCGGTCAATACAATGTATAAATGTGTAATCTCCCAACTCTTAGCGTCTATTTCTGCTCCCGATATATCTCCAATCCTGAAAGCATCTGATGAAAATACATTCATACCATCCAATTTAACAAATTTCATCTTATCACCAATGCTAAAATAAGCAGCCAGTTAAATATTTTGGCTTTTCTCTTTTCCCTCCACTTTCCTTTAGGGAGTGATATCTCACCTTTTTATACATGATCTTCAAGCTCTATAACGCTGAGGGAAGGATTTCCGTGCGTATTTGCCAGTAAAAATCGCATTCGCTAGTACGGCTTGAGGTGCAAAATCCCATAGAAAGTCATGTAATTAGATATTTATAATAAAAACATCAAATTCTTTATCTCTTCTATTTCCGGCATTGTCGAATGCAGTTATCGTGATAGAATGTTTTCCAATCGCCATCTCGTCCCAAAGCCAATAATAATGTTTTTCTTTTGAGGAATTTTCTAGATTGCCATCTATCCATATTTCAGTTTTGTCAATATCAGTTTCATAATCATCAGCTATACTCTCTATCGTAATATCTCCAAATATTACTGTCACATTATTTGACAGGGGTAATATTTCTTTATCGAAAACATACAGACCTCCTTGCGGCTTTTCAACATGAACTGATGGAGGATTAGCATCATTTTTTTCAGGATACAGGCTCATGGACGGATCCCCGTATAAGTTGAAACCATAAAGGGTGCTATAACACCTATAAATCCAATCAGGGTTATATTCGGTAAACATGAAATGGGTTGAGAAGTAGATTTTTGAATTATATAATGCATCACCACATTTTTTGTTTTCCTGGACAAAATATTTGAAAAAATAATAGTCAATCGAAAAACAACCCCCGTCATGTTCATCATTCCAGACTCTCGTTATATTGTATAATCCAAGGTCGGTGGAACCTATGAAAGCCACGGCGGCTCCATTTTCAATAAAAGATTTTCCCATGTTTCTGGATGTATGCAGCTGGCTGCAACCATCTGAAAATACGATTGGCGGTCTTTCTAAACTTAATTCGTCACTATCAGAGGATCTCAGCAAATCAATATACGATAATTCCCCCTCTTCAAACTCAGGGATATTATCGCCATCGTCATGATTCCAAATAAATCTCGTTATATGCCTCTCGTTTGCATGGCCCAGCATATTAATAATACCGTAGCCCTGTACCCATTCCGATAATGTATTTGAACGATTCAAAGGCATTTCACAATTATATGTCGACGGCTTTATCCCCCCTTTTTCATACATTCTAAAACAAGAATAGCCATTTGATTCGAAAAAATCTGTACGGCATTTCTCCATTAACGTTGCACCGTCTGACCGTTCATATGTCCAGTTAAATGCCTCTAAATTCTGGTAATAAATTATTGACCCCAGAAGCAAGACGTTGTCCTTCCATTGTTCATTGCTAGATTCAAATTTTATAATATTTTCACAAATTTGTTCTACCGTATCAGCAGTGTCACAGGGGATTCTCCCAACAACCAACTCAGAAACAAAATCCACGTTGTCATCTCCATACTCGCCAAAATAAGTGTCATTATCGGCATTCCATTCACCGGTGAGATCAGCATAATAATAATCCGTGTCAATAAAAACATCTTCAAATTCCTGCGGTATGGGATGGCAGGTCCTCATGGGAATAACATTCCGACTGCTAATAAGTAAGACATAGTGAATACTGTCCTCCTGGTATTTGTCTATCAAATAATTTCTGATTTTTTCTTGCAAATCACCACCCTGAAAGTTGGTAGAAATCCATTCAATTGTAACAACTTCAACCGAATAGCCAAGAAATTCTTTCCATAGTTTTAGGGATTCCACGGCATTGGCTAGTTCATCTGTTGTGATAAAAACATATCCCTGATTCTGAGAATACATCGCTGTATCTCCTCCAGCTGTACAAAAAACAGTTAACCCATATGTCAGAAACAATACAATAAGCAAGAGCGATAATATCTTTTTCAAATGGCGCATCTCCATACTTAAGTATTGTGGACATTTATTTATGTATTTGTATGTAATCTAAAGTAGCGCTGAGGGGGGATTTGGGTGCGTATTTACCGGTAAAAATGGGTAAGATATTAGAAGAGTAGATATGTTCTCATTCTTGTATACCCTTCAGTGGCTATTTGTTTTTTGTGTTGTCAATTTGACCAGACACCATGACCTTTCCGCCTAAGCATTTCTGCAAGCTCCTTCTCAATTCTTTCAGCTTCCTCTCGAGTATCAATAGGGTTGAACTTCTTATATGTTCTCTTTCTTAGCCAGAGACCATATTTTCTTACAAAGCTATTTGACTTATAGCCATTCTTATGTTGTTTGAACCTGGCTTCAGGATCACGGCATGTCTGCCCAACATAGAAGCAGGGCTTATCTTGGTTCAGATTCGGGTTACACTTTTTAAATTTCCTGGATTTTAGGGCTTCTTTATCGAGCTCTATTATATATACATAGTACGGCATGTATCTTATTCAAATATTAAATTCTCATAAAAAACCTTTGATATATTTATGGATTCTGTCGCATTTTTAGATGATGGATTACTTTTGTATCTAAAGGTATATTTGTCATCACTCGTGTTTGTTACAGTCAGCAGAACCCAGCACCAATAAACAAGTTTTATAAACCTAATAAATATTTCGTAATCAGGTGAAAATTATGGAGATAATAAATGAACCAGAAATCAAAGAACTAGATAGCCAAACTGTTGCATATGTTTCATTTGTTGGCAACTATGTGGGCAACTCCTTGGTATTCAAAGAATTATTTGACAAACTTTGTGGATGGGCTGGACCAAAGCAATCAATTGGGCCAGACACCATTTTCTTATCCTCTTATCAGGACGACCCTAACATTACCCCTCCAGATAAAATGAGATTAGAAGTATGTATGACCATCAAGGATGATGTTGAAGTTAAAGGGGACATAAATAAGAAGCAACTACCTGGAGGAAAATACGTAGTAATGCGTGCAGAATTAACAGGAGCGGAAGAATACGGTCCGGCATGGAACAAAGTTGTTGAATGGATGACCCAAAACAATCATGAAATAGATATGACTCGTCCAAGTTATGAAATCTATGTAAACAATCCAGAAGAACATCCAGAAAAACACCATATCCTTGATATTTGTATGAGTGTAAAATAAAACAAATATTATATATTTGGCAAACTAATCTAAGCCTGAGCTGCTGCAGTCTTTACACAGCCAGCTATCTATTAACAAAAGGATAACTAACATTTGGATGTAACCGATAGAGTGCGTTACTCACTCCGCCCGATCGAATGCATGTTTTATTCAGGGCAAGGGTTACAGGTGTAACATATATTGGTATGAACACAGATTATTCCACCGCATTCTGGACATGTATATCTTTTTTCTTGGTATTTCAAAAAAGTATCTATACCATTATCTCGAATATATTTAAGATTGTCTATCATGCTCATATCATATCTTTTGCGGTATTTTTCATCAAGTTTTTCAAGATGTGCACAGGGGAAATTGTTGCATTCAAAGCAATACTGGATTTCATTTTTTAAGAGTTTTTCGCAGTATTTTTTTAGATGCGCACAGCTCTTACCACTAGTATTACAACCTATACATTTCATTTTTCTTTTTTTTCCACTCATTGTATATCCAAAATACGCCACACATATGCTACAGTTCATCCCACAGGGTGCGATCAGCTCTTTTTTGAATGATTCGCTCATTTTTTATCATGGTTATAGGGGTAATGAAAATTTAAAAGTAATCATTTGTATCTCATCACCGGAATCTAGAGACAGAACCTGCAAGCATGCCACAAACACTTCTCTTAAATAATAATTACACCGAGAGAAATTATTTATGACAACATTTAAACGCAAATCATAAGAAGAAAATTACGCTGAGGGAGGGATTTGAACCCTCGTGGAGCATAAGCCCCACCAGCTCTCAAGGCTGGCGCCTTAGTCCTGTCTTGGCTACCTCAGCAGTCAAGAGAAAAATGATAAAAAGAAAAAAATTGTTAGAGGATTGAGGATTTCGGTTAGGACTTGAGCATAATTTCAATGTTCACTCCGTCTGGCACTTGGATACGCATAAGCTGGCGTAGTGCACGGTCCTGTGCATCCAGTTCTATGAGTCTCTTGTGTATACGCATTTCCCACCTGTCCCATGTCTCCGTACCTTCTCCATCAGGGCTTTTTCTGCATGGTATCCTCAGATGTTTGGTGGGGAGTGGTATTGGGCCGCTCATTTGAGTGCCCGTACGCTCCGCTATCATTTTAATCTGACCGCATACATTATCGATTTTCTTTGCATTCGTTCCAGTCAAAGATACTCTTGCTTTCTGCGACATTATCTCATTAAATTTATCTGGATTCCACGTCTATGCATATGCCCGCAGCTACAGTCTGGCCCATATCCCTTATGGCGAATCGTCCCATCTCAGGGATATCCTTTGCTTTCTCTATTACCATTGGTCTTGTAGGTCTTATTTTCACTATGGCCGCATCTCCTGTCTTCAGAAAGTCTGGATTTTCCTCTTTTGTTTCACCTGTTCTCGGATCCAGCTTTTTTATGAGTTCCTCAAATTTGCATGCCACCTGGGTGGTATATGCATGAAAAACAGGCGTATAACCTACAGTTATAACCGAAGGGTGATTCAGAACCATTATCTGAGCGGTAAATGTACGTGCGACTGTTGGTGGGTTATCCGGGTGTCCCGCCACATCCCCTCTTCGTATATCTTTTTTGCTCACACCACGCATATTAACCCCAACATTGTCTCCTGGTTCTGCCCGGGGTATCTCTTCATGGTGCATTTCTATCGATTTCACTTCACCGGTGACGCCGCCGGGTTGTGTTGATGGTAAAAATAAAAGTTTATCTCCTGGCTTCATAACTCCTGTTTCTATTCTGCCAACAGGGACCGTACCCACACCAGTAATTGTGTACACATCCTGGACAGGCCATCTCAGCGGTTTATTTATCGGTTTTTCTGTCAAGGCGAAGTCATCCAAAGCTGCAATAAGTGTTGGTCCATCCCACCAGCTGAGATTCTTTTTCTCTAAAGCATTATCTCCCTCGAAGGCGGATACTGGCAGGAACGTTACTGCATCACTCTTGTAACCCATGGTTTTGAGCAGTTTATCGACTTCCACTTTGACTGCCTCGAATCTTTCCTTGCTGTACGGTGGGTTTGTAGCATCCATTTTGTTTACTGCAACTATTACCTGTTTGACCCCAAGTGTCCTTGCAAGCCATGCATGTTCCTTGGTCTGGGCCATTACACCTTCAGGGGCCGCCACGACCAGTATGGCTGCATCTGCCTGTGATGTACCGGTAATCATATTTTTGACGAAATCTCTGTGGCCCGGAGCATCTATTACTGTAAAATAGTATTTTTCGGTATCGAATCTCTTGTGGGCTACGTCTATTGTAACGCCTCTCTCTCTTTCTTCCTTTACCTTGTCCATTATCCAGGCAAGAGCGAAGGATTCCTTTCCCTTTGCCTTTGCTTCTTCCCTGTATTTTTCTACAACATGGGCTGGAAATTGACCGGTTTCTAACAATAATCTACCTACAAGTGTAGATTTTCCATGGTCTACATGCCCTATTGTAACCAAATTCATATGAGGTTTATCTGCCATTTTTATTCCTCCTGAATTCCGTATATACATTCCAAATATATATACTTTTACCGAGGGTAAATAGAAGAATATTCTAGAAATTTATTTGTCAAACTCCGTTAAAATATTTATACCGTTAGCACATTTATTGGGGTTGCTAATGACCAGTATTACGAATCCTGTAGTGGCTTATCATCTACTTAAGGGTTATTTTGTAGAAGAAAATAGGGTCAGGAGAGACAGTATAAAAAAAATAAACAGATACAGAGACAAATCATTCAGAAAAATTGTAAGATATGCATATAATGTACCAATCTACAGAAAAAAATACAAGGATGCCGGCATACACCCCGATGATATAAAGGGCATAGCGGACATCAAAAAACTCCCGTTCATAACGAGGGACGATTTCAGGAAGAATTTTCCGGATGGGATAGTCCATCCCTCCTTCGACAGAAATAAAGCACATCTTGTGAGTACATCTGGCTCAACCGGGCAGCCCGTCTCTATATACACCGATAGTTACACAATTATAAAGGCATTATTCGGTTTCCTGAGGGAGCTGAAGGAGTACGGGGTCAACTGGAGAAAGACAAGAATGAGTATAATAGTTGACTTGACCCCTGAAAGTGCCGAGGAGGCATATCTGAATCAGACGGTGATGCCTTATTTGGGAAAGATTTTTTCGTTCAAAAATCTTCAGATACTTCACGTCGGCGAAGAGCCGGAGGCATTGATAAAAAAACTGGACGAATTCAAGCCCGAATTTCTGGGGGGCTATCCGGGAGTACTTAGGGCTCTCGCAGTGTTGAAACGTCAGGGCTACGGAAAAAATGTGAATCCGGAAGTCATGTCATCATCTGGTGCAGTTCTCGATGATTATACAAAGAAATACATAGAGGATACGTTCAATGCAAAAATTTACGATGTGTATGGCTCTACCGAGGCAGGTCCTGTTGCATTTGAATGCAGAATGGGAAATTACCACATTCATTCCGACCTCGTCCACCTTGAATTTATTGACGAAGAGGGAAATGATGTTGTCTCAGGTGAGCCGGGACATGTTGTCGTGACAAAGCTTTACGGTACGGGAACGCCCGTTATACGTTACATGGGTATGGATGACATTCTCACTCTGATCGACAAGAAATGCGGCTGCGGTATAAATACAGATATTATAAGCAGGGTTGGGGGCAGAAGGGTCGATGCCATAATTCTGCCGAATGGCAGGGTGATTCCGCCTCTCTCAATAACGGGTATTCCGGGTGAGGTCATGAAAAAATTTGGGACAGATAAAGTAAAGCAGTTCCAGATAGTACAGGAGAACTTGGGCGAGATGAATGTATTTATCGTAATAGACGAGGAACTTAGGGATGTTGGTCCATCTGTGGAAAAAATATTCGATGAAATAAATAAGGAATGCAAAAAAAAGGTTGGAGAAGAAATAAATGTGAATATTGCAGAAGTCAGTAGTATCAAAAAAGAGGGAAATTTGCCTCCGTCCGTGGTTATCTCAAAAGTAAGCAGTTAAGGCAGATTTTCCCAATCATTTTATAGTACTGGTATTTTCACTTTTTATGAAAGCCGTAGCATTTACAGGTCTTCCAGGCTCTGGGAAAAGCGAGGCAGTCCATGTTGCGGAGGAGGCAGGGCTGAAGGTAATCAAAATGGGCGATGAGGTGCGTGCGGAGGCGGCGAGGAGGAAGTTGCTCATCAACGATAAGAATCTGGGCGGGATAGCAAACGAAATGCGTGAAAGGGAGGGTGCAGGCATATGGGCCAGAAGATGTCTGGGCAAATTGAAGGGAGATGAAGTTGTCATAGATGGTATAAGAAACATTGAAGAGGTGGAGACATTCAGAAAAAATATAGATGATTTCATTCTTATAGCAATACATGCATCCCCGAAAACGAGATATGAGCGACTTACCCGGCGCGGCAGAGAAGACGATTCTCTATCACTAGAAGATATAAATAGAAGGGATAAAAGGGAGCTGGGCTGGGGAATCGGAAATGTCGTTTCTATGGCAGATATAATTCTAACCAATGAGGGAAGCCTGGAGGAATTCAGAGGAAAGATAAAACAGATTCTGGAGGAAAATTGAAAGACGGACTAATGTTTTATGATGTAAATGAAAAAATAAGTTAGAAAGGAGAGTGCCAATGTGGCAAGTATGGTAAGAAATATTTCCCATCTGCTTATTATCATTTCCGTTGCTTTTTCAACTCGCGAAATTCTGATGAGCGCCATGAAAATCAGCGTTATGCCTACAAGAGGACCTGCCACTATATGATTTATGATAACTTTGTGTCCAATACCAATAAAATATATGGTGAAAAGATATCCCAATATGGTGATACTAATCATCAAAGCAACAACGAGTCTTTTGTTTTTGCTTCTTATATTGCCTTTTATCATTTTCTATATTCATATCATAACATATTGTTTCTTACAATCATTTTGTCACAAGCCAAAATTAATTTAACCTCTTTGTCATTCCTGTCTTCATGGAATATAAAGTTAAAGATATGTCCCTGGCAGATGAGGGGCATAAACTCATACAATGGGCAGAGGAACACATGCCTGTTCTGATGGATATAAAAAAAGATTTTGAAAAGGAAAAGCCACTTGCCGGTATGACCATATCATGTTGCCTTCATGTCACAAAGGAGACAGCAGTTCTCGTAAAAGCGTTGGAGGCAGGTGGTGCAATGGTTGCGCTTGCAGGCTCCAATCCGCTATCGACAAATGATGCGGTTGCCGCCGCCCTGGCGGAGGATGGTATTCATATATATGCATGGAGGGAAAATCATGATGATTATTACTGGTGCGTAAATCGGGTTGCCGATTACAGGCCGAGTGTGACCATGGATGATGGGGGTGATCTGGTGACAATGTTTCATACAAAACGCAGGGAACTACTTAAAGGTGTGATTGCAGGGACAGAGGAAACAACTACAGGGGTGACCAGGCAGCGGGCAATGGCTTCTCAGGGTGAGTTGGAATATCCCGTTATAGCGGTCAATGATGCCATGACAAAACATTTCTTTGATAATCGATATGGTACCGGACAGTCTACCATCGACGGTATTTTGCGTGCCACCTCTGTACTTCTTGCAGGAAAGAATTTTGTTATTGCCGGTTATGGATGGTGTGGACGTGGTCTGGCTATGCGTGCTAGGGGAATGGGTGCAAATGTTACTGTGTGTGAGATTGACGAGATAAGGGCACTTGAAGCAGTAATGGACGGATTCCGTGTCATGCCCATTGGAGAAGCGGCGAAAATGGGAGATATATTTGTGACGGTCACGGGAAACAAGCATGTCATTGACAAAAACGCCATCGATTTGATGAAGAACGGGGCGATAATCGCCAATTCCGGTCATTTCGATAACGAGATAGATGTGCCGTATGTGGAGAAAGTTGCAGTAAAATCGGAGAAAGTACGTGATAACGTAATAAAGTACTGTATGAACGATGGAAGAAAGTTATACGTGCTCGCTGAAGGGAGACTTGTAAATCTGGCAGCAGCAGAGGGTCATCCGAGCGAGGTCATGGATATGTCGTTTGCAAATCAAGCCTTGGCCGCAAGGTGGATATTGGAGAACGGAAAAAATCTGGAAAAGAGGGTTTATTCCGTCCCGGAGGATATTGATAAAGAAATAGCAAGAAGAAAACTTTCTGCAATGGACATCAGGATAGATACATTGACGGAGGAACAAAGGAAGTATCTGCATGGCTGGAAGGAAGGGACATAGATATTAGTTATGGTATAAACCTCAGACTAGGCATCGACGGTTGGTACAATTTCCTCAGCTGCCCCTCTTTTCGTAAGGACTTCAGCCGTTTCTTTCGGCATGGATATGACATCCTCCTTCCTCAGAGAATACTTTTTCATGTCATCCCCTATGAAAGAGGGCACATCTTTAAGAATCCTTAGTATTATATTGCTACTTTCATTGTCGGTAGCAGTTTCATCCTCTTTTTTTATCTTATTTTCATCCATGCCAAAAATCTCTTTTCTGTTTTCCTGCATAATTTCCAATAAATTTTTGTAGAATTTTTTTTCATGTTCTGTCAGAAATTTCGGGGTATGGCTTCCACCACGGGCTGCAGAAAGAGCCGCCTGCACCACCTTTTTTTCTCTTCTCTCGAATATGCTTTTCCATATTCTTTTTGTGTTACGGAGTTCGTCAGAGATGAGAACCACCTTTTTCGAAGATGGGTCTTTCTCTCTTTCTTCGTCAAATCTTTTTTCCAGTTCCTTGATGTATTCAAAAGTCGATTTATGGAAGTCATTTCCAATATTTGTCAGTTCGGGAGATTGTCTCTCCATACGTTCCAGGCTGCGCAGCTTTGTATAACTAAATTTATTCATCAACTGCAAATTGGCGACTAATATTTATTTTTTGAGTTAACAAATTGATGTTTGACCGGTGGGGAAAGTTGAAAGCATCATGCTTAAATATATTATGTAATATATTGAATAGTGTGAAACGATGAAACCCCAGAGAAAGTATACATGGTTTATGGCGATTTTTATCGTGGCAATGATGGTCATTTCTCCTCTGATATCGCTCTCACACGGGGGGGATGTAAGGGAGTTACCCTCCGGGTTTAAAGGCGTATCTTGGAAGAGGGTAGTGCCGTTGAATAAAGTAACCCTCGTTAAATTCGATGAGAATAGTTATGTCGACGATTTTGCTTACATGGCTGCAATACCATCGAGTGTTTCTTATGATGAAAAGACGGATAGACTTTATTCCAACCCTCTTTTGTTTTATGAAGACGGACAAGAATTCAGCAAGGAAGAGCTTTCCCTTAACGCCCGTCAGGGTCTTAACTACTTTATGGAAGACTGGATGGCTTATTCCGGGAGACTTGGGAAAGTAGAGGGTATAAATATTGGAAATGAAAGACCATGGAGTGCAAAGAACTATACATATATAAACTCAAATGACCCACGTGAAATCGCGAGGGACATTGCAATGAATGATTGGTCATATGCAGACAGTGCAGTTGTTGCTGTACTCGGCAATATGGAACTGGGGGGAAAAGGAAATGAGACATCTGGCGAGATAAAAGGCACGGTATCACCTAAGGAAATAAAGGAAATAGAACAGAGTGCAATAAAGCAGGATTCGGAAGCTACTCAGTACAATGACTTTTATGTGGGTGACGAATATAAGTATATAAATGCAAATTTATCTTGGCCATCTGTAAGCTGGCTGCCTCAATTATCATATATTGTAACCCTCGGGTTACTCCAGGGCGGTCTGACGATACCTTCTGCTGACCCTGACCTTCATCTTTACTGTGACTATGAAGGTGGCCTCATGCAGGTTGCTTCTTCCCAGAATTGGAACATCATGATAGGGCCGCATGAGGATTGCGGGAGTTATATTTATACTCCCGGTAACTGGAAGAGCGCCGTTGTGGATATTCCGACAAAAGGGTTTATCGGTGACAGACATAACACCATTATTGACAGAATGAGAGATATTGCAATGAACAGGGTGACTTATCATATCGATATTTCCTTATATCCTGGAAAGGAGGTGGAGCTTCCCGATGTGCCCTCATTCATGTGCAGAAATGCAGATTTTGAATTAAGCTGGAGTGGGAACGGGAAACTCGGACTCGTTATTGTCGATGAAAACAACATACCGGTTGGGGAGGCGGTTTCGAGAAATGTAACAAAGCAGCAGACCCTGCATCTTGACCAACTGGGAGAAGGAAAATGCAAAGCAGTCATCATTCAATTAACAGATATGAACAAGCCCATGGATTACACCCTTAAGTATTCGTGGGGAACGGGGATGGAAAGAAGTGATGCGGACTATATGATGAATGCCGCAGAAGGAGCAATCATCGCATCACTAACTGGTTCTCCTCTTCTTTACACTTCTCCTGATAAGTTGCATTCAAGCATTGAGGAAGTAGTTAACAAGCTTGGCGTAAAAGTTGTTTATTTTGTTAATATAGGAAATTATTCATTTCCAGATGTTAAAGACGAACTGAAAGGATTATGCGAGATAAAAAAGGAATATAACGATTTACCCTCACTTTATAAGGAAATCAGCAGTTGGACAAATGAAAATGACATAGTTTTCTCGACAATTGACCCGTGGACATATTGGCTGATAGAGAAATTAAAGCCTGAAGGGGAGAAAAAGGGTGCCTTTTACATAGGTCCGGCTGCCTATCTTGCTGCCCAGCACGGTGCCCCTCTTGTTACCGTTGATATGCATTCCTCTCTTTCAAGGGCTGTTACCTGGCACAATAACTGGTGGAAGGAACATGCAATAAGGGACGATGAGCCAAACGTGGCGGCAATGTATCTTACCAGCAAGGAAGTGTATGATTTTCTCGGGGAAGTAGGGCTGGATAAACCGGGTGAGAGAGAGAGCATTGTTACGGTGGCAGGACAATTCGATATTGGCGTTCCGTGGGACAGGTCTTTTGTGGGCGCTGCAAATGCTGGCAGGATAATCGGTACCCCGGTGGACGCATCGTATTGGATATCAAGAAGTGTTTTTTATCCGGCAGTTATATTTGCAAATCCTGCTCTGAGTGAAAAGGGTATAACGCTTATAAATGGTAGCAAAAGTACGAGAGAAGCAACGGGACTGCTGAATATAATAAAACCGAGTGAGGACGAGCATTTTGACTACCCGATTTTGTGTTCCTATATGACGTATTGTTATAGATTTAATGAGAGAGCAAGTAAATACTGGGGATTCAATTACACGACTGCCAACGGCATAACGCCATTTGACCAGCCATCAACAAATCCAATAGACAGCAACATCCTTGCTAAATACGGTAAGTATGGCTCCTACTGGCCGGATATGACGGAGCCGGAAGTCATTCCGTTCTATCTGGACAAGTCGGGATATGAGATGGCTTTTACAACCAATTTCTCTGCCACTATGGAAAATTTGAATAAAGGAGTTATTGCATGGTTTGAAACTACCCATGGATGGCATGGCAACTCAGGAAGTATTGCATTCTGGAATCCATATGGAGCGCCCGGTTTCGCCGGGATAAATGTCAGTCTGCCGACTGTTGAACCAAACCCTTGGAGAGGATATGAAATATATGTGCCAGGATGGTTTGACGGTTCCACAGAAGAACCAGATGTGTTGTCGCAAAGTAAAAAACTTGGGATTGATATCGTCCCTGCGAGGGCAAGTGATTTGCCAATGGCTAACTATTTGCCCGTTATCAAAAGAACAGGATATGACGGAGTTGTCATAACGGTATTGTTCGGGAGACTGAGGACAAAGGATTATACGGGATACGAACTCGATGATGCCCTGAAGAATCTCCATTCAGCTGGTTTCAATGCCGGCTCCTGCCTTATATCAAATACGTACCTGCATCTCACACTTATAAGGCATGGCAGTGTTTATCAAGTGATAGACCCGTGGGAAACATCGTGGTACAGTTCATTTGCCTCGGAAATGTTTTCAAGAGATATTGCGCTCGGAAAGAGTGTTGGGGAAGCATATACGGATAGTATTCTTACTACGGGAATCGGTTATCTTACAAAACAGTGGTGGTGGGACCTAAAAGAGAACATGTGCTATTTCGGTGACCCTGATCTGTATATGTGGTCTCCAAGTTACAGCTGGGAAAAGCCGGATTCAGTAGGGGAAGGAACGTTTAACGGATATGCCCCGTTCGGTGCTACGGAATACCCGCATGAGGCAAAGGGCGGGGAATATTCGATGTACATTTTTACGGCTATAATAATACTCTGTGCGGCAGCCGGCGGCTATGTCGGGTTGAAATATAAGAAAAAGAAAACTAAACAGTAGCCATCCCTCTTGCAACCAAAAGAACTGCAAGATATTCTGGCACTTCTGTTTCTCCCAAGTTTAGATTGAAGTTTTCGCCCTTCATTCTCATTTTTAAGGGCTTCGTAATCCTCAATTTGACAGGTTTTTCTCCAAATACGACAGCATCATTCAATGGATCAAATTCATCTATTTCATCTCTTTTAATCCCTTGAACTTTCAGTCCGGTTTTCCCGTGCAACGAGCCTGGAAGACGTATGAGACGTTTTACATCGGCTGTTACAGGTTCGTCCGGCTTTCCGGTTGATAGTGAGACCGCAGATTTTTCTATAGCACTTCTAAGGAAAAGTCCCCTTATTTCGGAGAACTGGTCCAACAGCCCTTCCTCTATCCTTTTCACCCTGGCATCGGACAGACCGTCAATTATTTTTTCTGCTTTGTGTGCGCTCAACCCGTAACCCTTCAGTTTTTCTATGCCTTTCTCTTTTCCGTCCATCCGAAGTTCCTTTATTATATCGGTGACCGCCCTGCTTACCCTGCCATGCCATCCGGGTTCGTCCGGCTTTGGCATTTCAAGACGGGTGAGCGGGACTTTTCTCTCCCCGTATCTTTTTATCTCCACCACTTTTTCCCTGAACAGACTTTTCGGGTCCAGCCCCCTTCCAGTTATGTAGTCTATGATTTCTCTCCTTTCCTGGCTTCCGAGGTAAAAAACTTTTGGATGGTTCACATGGCAATGGTATCCGCGACCTCCGCTGAAATATAATGAAAGATTTTCCTCGCCGAAGCCGAAATCGTCCACTAGAAAAGAAAGCAGTTTTTTTAATTCTTTTTTGACAGCCATGAGCATACCTTCATAACTCATTTTTTCAGCCCCGGGCAGATGGTCTGCATCCAGGTCGAATATGAGGTCTGCACCCATCCATCCTTTCTCTCTCATTGTTGGTGCATCAGGTCTTTCATAATAGGCCGATGAGTAGTATACATGTGATGGAACCCTCCGCCTCAGTTTAGTCAGAATTTCGTCCCTTGTTTTGAACGATATATGTCTTGCCATCTGTCCCATCCCGAAGAAAAGAAATGCATATTCCCTTCTCGGGAATCTCTCCGGAAATGATATCTGTGGATTGATGTAGTATGACTGGAATCTTTTTTTGAGAAAATCGTTCATTTTTTATTCCTCCATTTGTACCGGTAGTATGAAAGGGGATGTTTTATCCTTTTGCACAGACTGTCCATTTTTTCAACCGGGCAGATGCCCCATGTCTTTATCGAGGAGCAGCTTGGAGTGTTATATTCCGTGCCCGAAATCTTTCCGGTTATGTGCTCAATCTGGTAGCGTGTCCTTTCCTCATCGTAATCGGGGGATTTGCTGAAAAGGTGCAGGATTTCATCCGTTTCCATACCTATGGAATTCAGAAATGTGACAATGGCAAATCTTCCGACATGGGGGACGTTAATCCCCGATTGCACGGCTGCAAGAAGTTGCCGCATGCAGGGCGGAAATTTTGAGATGCTCGCTTTTCCCATATCAACTTTCCCCTCTGCTTCTTTTCTCTGAAGTACGTTTCTTATCCTTGTGATATCCTCGCTGAAAACTTTCTTTATCTCAGGGGGCGGGTATAGGCGGAGAAGCTCGGCGTGCATTCTATTCCGAAGATTTTCCTGCAGCAGCCTTGCCAATTCCGCCTTTTTCAGCTCCACCAATCCTTTTTGAAGGGGCATATTTACGAGCTTCCATTTCTCGCTCCACGTCGGGGCATTTTTTAAATATTCCGTGAAATAGATTTTCAATCCGTCAGCAATATCCATACCAAATTCCTTTGCGGTATCCACAATAAAGTCTTTATCCTCTTTTTTTAGGTTCAGGTATATTCTTTTTGTCTCTGCCAGTGAGTACCTATTCCTCAGATAATCGCTTTCAATACTGGCCACAATCATTCTGGCTACCGGATAAGAAAAGATGGTCATAAGGGCATCTGTTTCGTCCAGCATTGTGTAATCGCCTACAACCCCTTTTTCGAGGGCATCATTAACTCTCTGGATGCCCATATCTCTCGCTCTTTCATATAGGGGGTCATGAAGTATCTCTTCAGTACTCACTCTCTCTTTTTTTACAAACTCTTTGGACTTCTTCAGGAAAGGGTATTTTGCCAGTGTGTAAATATTCACGTCATAACATCTGCGTTCCTATTTAATTTTTTATGGGCGGGGAGCTGGAAACATAAAAGTTTTCCGGTGTTTTATAGGCAGTAGAGGCGGTTATATTGAATTCACCAGTAACTCTCGGTTAAAGTCTAGGAAGTTGTAAATGCCAGCCTTGCGAGAGCAGTTTTTTTTACTTTCATCTCGCTGCTGCCAATGTTAGCTTTCGAAATCTTTAATGCATCCAACGGAATCAAAAGCCCTATAAAGCAATTTATTTAACTCATTCATATTTCCTGGATTATCTGTAGCAAAATTTAGGCTCACCGAAGTTTTTATATAATTTTTACCGCATTATTAAATTTGAAAAAATGCCGAGAAGAGAGGAGGATTATCTGGAAGCAATATACAACATAACAAAAGAGAAAGAGCATGCGAGAACAACAGATCTGGCAAATTACCTAAAAATAAAGCCGGCGAGCGTGACCGAGATGATCCAGAAGCTGTCATCCAAAGGCCTTATCGATTACAAAAAGTATGAGGGTGCAACACTCACAGGAAAGGGGCATGAAATTGGCAAGGCGATTAGTGAAAGCCATCGCACTATCAAGGAGCTTCTTAAGATGCTCCAGATTCCTGAACGGATAGCTGATAAAGATGCATGTACAATGGAGCATGACCTTGACCCCCTGACCATATTGCAATTGAAAAAATTTGTGAGTTTTACGAAAAATTGTCCGAAGGATATACCACAGTGGATAAAGCACTTCAAGACATACTCTAAAACTGGTGATTTTCCTTCAGAGTGCAAAAAATAGTTTTTGATTTATGGATTTTAGCATTTATACAATATCACCGTAAAATCATGGCAAATAACCTTAGTAAATATTAAATATGGCATCGATATTTATCCCGCTAATCATGGCTAAGAAAAGAGAAGAAGATGAAGACGAATTTAAGTACATTGTACGTATTGCGGCGAGTGACATAGATGGCAATAAGCCAGTTAGATACGCACTTACCCAGATAAAAGGGGTAGGTAATTCAATGGCCAAACTTGTTGTCCAATCTGTGGGCGTTGATGAACATATCAAAATAGGGAATCTCTCTGACGAAGATATAGCAAAAATCGACGAGACACTAGCTAATGTAAATGAATGGACTCCGCACTGGATGAAAAACCGGCAGAAGGACAGGGAAACCGGCGAGGATAAACATTTAGTGGGGGCAGAAATAGACTTAATAAAAAGAGATGATATAAATTTGCTAAGAAAGATACGGGCATATCGCGGTATAAGACATGAAAAAGGTTTGTCCGTCAGGGGACAGAGGACCAGGGCAAATAAGCGGTCTGGATTGACTGTTGGAGTTTCCAAAAGAAGGGGAGGAAAGTAAATCCGAGGGTGATGAAATATGGGCGATCCAAAATTTCCAAGAAAAAAATACGAGACGCCGTCTCACCCGTGGGAAGCAAAAAGAATAGAGAGGGAGAAAGAGATGGTTCAGAAATATGGGTTAAGGAATAAGAGAGAGATATGGAAAGCTGAGACTTTTTTGAGAAGAATAAGGGGGCATGCAAGGGATTTGTTTGTCGGTGCCGGAGAGGAACAAACGGAAAAGGAAAAGGAAGAGCTTTTGAAAAGGATGGTTATGCTTGGCATCCTCTCGCCGAGTTCCCAGCTTGATGATATTCTTGCACTCACGATAGAGGATGTTCTGACAAGAAGACTGCAGATGCAGGTATATCTGCACGGGCTATCTTACACTCCGAAACAGGCAAGACAGATGATAACACATGGGCATATAGTTATCAATGGCAAAAAAGTCAGAGTACCGTCTTATATGGTTAAAAAGAGTGAGGAGAGTACAATTCAGTATATGTCAGCATCTCCATTTAGCGATGAGATGCATCCTATGAGGCCAAAAGCTGAACAGAGAACAGGGATGAATGAAGCGGAAGTGAAAGAGATGGAAACGAAGAAGGAGGTATAAAATGGGGAAATGGGCGGTAACTCATATTTTTGCATCCCACAATGATACCATAATCACGGCAACAGACTTGACCGGTGCAGAAACGCTTGCAAAATGTACCGGTGGGATGATTGTGAAGTCTGACAAGGATGAAGGCTCTCCCTATGCGGCAATGCGAGCTGCACAGAAAATTGCCGAAACCCTGAAGGAGAAAGGAGTGGATTCTGTTAATATAAAAGTTCGCGGAGTTGGAAGGGGCAGGTCGAAGAACCCGGGTAAGGGGGCGCAGGCAGCCATAAGGGCACTGGCTCGTGCCGGCCTGAAAATCGGGAGGATAGAGGATGTTACCCCTGTACCTCATGATGGTTGTCGCGAGAAGGGCGGTAAAAGGGGAAGAAGGGTATGAAATTTAAATTTATTGAAGAGGAGGATAGTTACATAAAGGTACTGATAGATGGTATAACGCCTGATTTTGTAAATGCAATAAGAAGAACCCTGATGACAAACGTGCCGAAACTTGCCATAGAGAATGTTACGATATACGATAACACATCTGCCCTTTTTGATGAAATAGTTGTCCACAGACTTTCTCTAGTACCTCTGCCAACTGACCTTGACCTTCTTGTTCCTAGAGAGGAATGCAGCTGCGGCGGTGAGGGTTGCCCAAGTTGTGTTGTCCACTATACACTCAGCAAGGAAGGAGAATGCACTGTTTATTCCGGGGATATCAAGGCGGAAGATCCGATGTGGGCTGCCAAAGATGATAAAATTCCTGTACTGAGACTTCTGAAAGATCAGAGGATAATACTGGAAGCGGAAGCGGAACTTGGTACGGGAAAGAAACATGCTAAATGGCAGGCGGTTTCGGGGGCAGGGTATACTTATTATCCCAAGATAAAGATAACTGATGCTTGCGACGGGTGCATGGAGTGCGTGAAGGCATGCCCTAGGGGTGTTCTTGCGGCAAAGAAAGGAAAGATTGTGGTGAAAAACCTAGGGGAATGCAGCCTGTGCAAGAGTTGTTCAGAGGTCTGCGGTAGGAATGCAATAAAGGTTGAAGGCAACCCAAACAAAATCATATTTCATTTTGAAACCGACGGTTCGCTGACAGCGAGGAGGGCATTTATCGAAGCCCTGAATATTCTTTATAACCAGTATGACGAACTGGAGAAAGCGATATAAAATTTGATGGTGGCTAATCTTCCTGCACCGGAGATCTCCAGTCAAGGCCTATCGTTCTAAGACCTATTTTCGGAATGAGCGGTATATTTCTTTTGTGCTGGCTGATTTTACGCATGGTTTTCATCCTCATCACTTCGTTCTCATCGACATCCGCAATCTCGGCTATTTTCTGAATCGGCATCTTTCTCTCCAATCCGTACAGGATTTTATCCAATTTTTCATATGAAATACCAAGCTCTTTTTCATCTGTCTGCCCTTTCCATAATCCGGCGGATGGTGCTTTCCTTAATATCGGTTCTGGCACCTCAAGATATTCTGCCAATTGGTGTACCTGTGTTTTATATAAATCGCCGATGGGCATGAAGTCGCTTCCCCCGTCACCGTATTTTGTAAAATAGCCTACCAGCAGTTCTGTTTTATTCGAGCAGCCGCAGACCAGGCTGTTCCTCAGATTTGAGTAACCGTACCATAAAAGCATGCGTAGTCTTGATTTTATATTTCCCAGAGTTACCTCATTCATCTCATAGGGATACACCTTTCTTATCGAATGTATAAGGGGGGAGATGTCGATGGTCTCATAATCTATGCCAATTCCGCTGGAAATAAGGCGAACATGTTCAAAATCCTCCATTGGAGTGGACAACTCCGGCATAAATAGTGCATGTACATTTTCTTTACCAAGTGACAGTGATGCAAGTTTCGTAACGACAGCAGAATCCAGGCCGCCTGACAGGCCAATAACAACGCTTTTCACTCCAGCGTTTTCCGTGTAATCTCTTATGAATTCCATTATCAACTCGGCGGTTTCCTCCGGGTTAATTTCAAGCATATGGATAATGTTATATTTAGGGGTAATATATTCTTTTGGGATTTGAGATGAAGATATGCTTGGTAAACATAAAGCCGACAGTGGGCAACAAGAAAAAGAATTTGAAAAAGATGGAAAAAGCAATTCTGGGGGAGGGGGCTGATATATATGTATTCGGGGAAATGGCACTTACCGGATACAGTTGCAGGGATGAATTCAGGGATATGGCAGAGTATATTGATGGCTCCTCTGTGGATGCAATTAAAAAAATCGCCCATGAAAAAGACTGTTATATAATATTCGGAATGCCTTTAAGTGAGAGAGAGGGCACCATTTCAAATGCTGCAATAATGGTTCATCCAGAAGGAGAGGTAAGTATCTATAGAAAATCATTTCTGGCAAATTTTGGTCCGTTTGAGGAGAAATTTTATTTTACCCCTGGAAACGGGTTTCCCATGTTTGAAACAAGATACGGCAGAATAGGGATGTGCATATGCTATGACCTTTTTTTCCCTGAGCTCATAAAGGGTCTGGCTCTGAAAGGTGCAGATATGGTGGTATGTATCTCCGCTTCGCCTACGACAACCAGGGAATTTTTTGAGAAGGTATTACCTGCAAGAGCCATAGAGAATACCATATTTATTGCATATTCAAATCTGGTTGGAACGCAGGAAAATCTCGTATTCTGGGGCGGCGGTCAGATATATGGGCCCAAGGGAAATCTTATCACAAGGGGCAAATACTTGAAGGAAGGAACTGTGACTGCAGAGATTGATTTCAGGGAGATTGAAGGGGCAAGAGTTTCAAGACCGACACTGAGGGATACAAAGACCGATATCTTCTCGGACCTTTACCGCATATCCAGAAGCGAGCCCATACACGACGGTTATGCACTGGTAGGGTTGAAAATGGGGAGATATGCATCCTCAAAGATGAAGGTGGACAAGGTAACTGTATACGGCAGACAAGATATGATTGGCGGCATAATTTTCTCCACTTTGTGCACAAAAGACAAGATAAAGTTTGAAAATGATGATAAAGTGGGTGCGGTATTTTCATCGGGCAAAAAGGAAATCAGAATATTTCTGAAAGGGAATATAGCAAAAGCGGTTGAAGTGAATGTAGATATGGATATTTTGAATCATATTAAAGATGATGAGATTTTTGATATAGAAGAAAGCGGGCTATAGCAATTTTTAAATTCGGCGGGCACATGCCTATTTGGTAAAATGGACATGGAGCTTGCGATAATAGGTGCAGGGAGTGCGGGATATGCGGCTGGCGTATATGCCGGCAGGGCGGGAATAGATGCTGTCATATTCGATGCGGGCATGGGCGGGGGGCTTGCGGTGGAATCACCGGAAATAGAAAATTACCCGGCATTCAAGAAGATAAACGGCATGGATTTGATGGAAAAGATGAAGGAGCATGCAGAGGAGTATGCAAAATTCAAGTTTTACGAGGAAGTCAAGGAGATAAAAAAGGAAGGGAATAAATTCAGAATTGTTACATCAAAGGGAAAGTATGGAGCAGGTGCAGTGATAATATGCACAGGTACTGCCCACAGAAAATTGAATGCAAAAGGTGAGAAGGAGCTTTCTGGAAGAGGTGTTTCATACTGTGCAACATGCGATGGATTCTTTTTCAAAGATAAAGATGTGGCTGTAATCGGTGGGGGAAACAGTGCTCTCATAGAAGCAATATATCTCAAACAGACCGGATGCAATGTATCAATTGTACACAGAAGAGATAGGTTGAGGGCTGAGAAATCTCTTGAAGTGAAGGCAGTCGATATGGGAATAAAAATAATATGGGACAGTATTGTTGAAGAGATAGTCGGCAAGGGCAGGGTCGAAGGAGTGAAGCTAAAAAATATAAAAACCGGAGAGGCAAAAATTATGCCGGTAGACGGGGTTTTTATTTCAATAGGGGAGGCACCGCAGTCGGAACTTGCAAAGAAGGCTGGAGCGAAAACGGATGAACATGGCTACATAAAAACAGATGATATGCAGAGAACCAATATAAGGGGGATATACGCTGCGGGTGATGTTACCGGGGGAGTGAGACAGATAATAACCGCATGCGCCGAGGGGGCAAAGGCGGCACTTATGTCGACAGAGGTTTTGGGGAAGATGTACCCATTTTAACTAGGGTATAACCCTAACCTATCAGCAAAACGGTTTTTGCCTTGCGGCATAAATAAAATATACAGTATTCATCGTATAATATTCATCGAAAGTAGAGTTATGCCACACAGCAGGATTTGGATTTCTATGCAACTCTACTCATTCTGAAAGCGCCGGTAAGCTTTATTTCATCCTTTTCAAGCAGGTAGTCAATCCAATTTCTGGATACAACCTCCCCGCATCCCTGAACACGGATTTGCATTCTTGAAGCATCCTCTCGCATTTCTATAACTCCATCCATAAGATGTTTTATTGTCTGCACTTCTATTTCTTCATGCATACCTCTTGTCATGCTGAATATGGAGGTTGCTCCTAGCCGCTTGCATGTGCCGCTCACCACCTGAAGAAAACGAAATACGGCTTTCGCATCCGAGTAGACTATTAGGGTTGATATTGAGTCGAATATAAGCCTGTGTCGCCCGTATTTTTGTGTAAATTCTTTCTCTGTGGCTATTATTGAGGCGGTTATTTTCTCCCTGTTAATCGGGCTGTCTACGAAAATAACATTCTTTCCTTTCTCATTCAGTTCAACTCCTTTGGAGTATACATCTATGTACTTTACCCTTCCTCCCTTTTCGTATTCCAGGAATTTTTTGTCCAGTGTTTCCATCTCCTTTCTCATCTCCGAAAATGATTTGTCGGTCAGAACGAATATTACCGGTTCTCCTTTCTCCAGTCCAGATAACACAAATTTCTTAAGTATATTCTCTTTTCCTATGAACGGTGGGGAGTACAGCATAACATTGGTTATGGCTGGTACGCCTCCTTTCAAAAGTTCATCCAATCTGTCTATTCCCGTTTCAATCAGCATTCATTTCCCCTCCTTCAATTATTTTATTAACCAAAACTTCGAATGCATCAAATACGCCTTTTCCCTCTGTTGCAACCGTTTTTACCACAGTTGCATCCTCCAATCCTATTCTTCTTTTCAATTCGTATTCATCCAAGCCACCTGTCGAATCCTGTTTGTTGGCTACTATTACATAAGGTATGTTTTTATTACGAATGTCATTCGCTATCTTTTTTATTTCTTCGAAATATTCCGGTCTGGAGGAATCCATCACAAGTAGTGCGCCTGTTGCCGTCGCTCCGATTTTATTCATTAAAGGTGAGAATCTTTCCTGTCCCGGTATGCCAAATACTTCTGCCCTGCATCCTGCATGGTCGACTGTGCCGTGTTCGATGGCTATTGTCGCTCCGAGTCTGTCTACAGAAGTAAACTGTTTGGAAAGTGCTCTTATGAACGTGGTTTTTCCAGACCTGAATGGCCCCATCACCAATATTTTTGGAATATAAATCTTCATGCCGCCCGGCTTGTAAATCCTGAATATTACTGTTTTCCCTGTTTTCCCGCCCCAGCTTATTTTTGATATGTGGTATTTCTGTCCGATAAGGGATTCCCTGCTCATGGGGCTTATTTCCACAATGCTATCAAATCCTCTTTTTATCCGGTATATTATACTCTCCTTGTAAGGCCATGAGGTAAAATTGTAAATGGAAATGCCGTTCTGCCTGTTGATTTCATCGTTTATCCGGTATATTCCCTGCAGTGCCTCTATTTCACCACAGAGATCCAGTATTGTTGATAGTGAATCAAATACTACCACAACACTTCCGGGCGTATTTTCGAGTGTTTCATTTATAACATCCTCATAACTCAATATATCATGTGGCTCCAGGATAACATATTTTTCTTCTGATGGTGCCCCTATAAGGCGAGAATATCCGTCTACAATACAGAGCTTTTCCCCGTATTTTTTCATGTCCCATCCGAATTCTCTGAAAGACTGTTCAAGTTGCTTTGGGGATGATTTGGAGACAACATATATGCATTGTTTACCCATTTCGAGATTGTGATATAATACATGTATGCCTATATTGTCTTCCTCCACCTCTGGTGATATGTAAAATAGCAGGGATTTTCCTTCTGGTATGCCCCCTTCCAAATATTCATCCAGTTTTGGTATGCCTGTCTCTGTCATTTTATCTCGATTATATTATCTTCCCAATTTCCTTTGCAGCTTTCTCCATGGCTTCATATACCGTATCGATATCATTAGAAGATGTTATGACTGCAAGCAATGCTCTTGAGCCGGCACCGGTGACAACAGTAATAAATTTTTTCGATTTTATTGTAATCATTGTCGGTACTCCTTCGTTTAACTCATCCATGGCAGCCTCCGCAGCGCCGAGCAGTGTTGCGGCCATCGCAGCAAAAGCCTCCGGGTTGAATTCTCCGCATGTTTCAGGATGTATTAGCAGACCATCTCTGGATACTATAAGACTACGCTTGATATCGGCTGATGACTCCAATTCGCTTAATATATTCTTGTAATGTTTACCTTGCATTTTTCCACCGCTTATATTACCTATTCATATCATAAAAGCAATAATAAACCTTTCTAATTTTTCTAAAGAATCACCCTGAACAATATGTATGTTACAATAACCATTATCGTTCCGTGTCTCAGTCCTGCGGCAACCCTGCCTTCGCCAAGTATCCCTGCCACAATCCCGTTTCCCACTGCCTGTACAAGGGCTGTACAGATGTATATAAATTTATATTCCTTTAACGAGACACTTCCAAATGATATGCCGCCTACGCTGCTTGTCGACTCTGTAGCTTTTGCGAACTCGGGTAGAAAGGTGGCTGAAAGAATCACTATAACGGCAAGAAAAACAAAAAAGGCAACATATATTATCAGGAGATACATCTGCATCTCCATTTTTCTTTCTGCCTGCAGTATCTTTATTTCCCTCACGTTTTTGGATGCTGCATCTATCACGTCAGATATTTTTCCCCCTGCCTCCGATGCCTTTACTACCAGTGATGTTGTTCTCTGCACCAGTGGTGTTTTAATTCTGCTGCCAAAACGTTTCAATGAATCGGTGAAAGAAACGCCCCATGATATCTGGATGGCCATTCTTTTTATTTCAGGGGTAAGGTAACCGTAATCCCCTCTTGCCGACATCTCCACAGCCCTTGCCATGGTCATGCCAGCCTTTCGTGACTCCGACAAGTCACGCAAAAACTCGGGGAACCGCTCTTCCATCATACTCATTTTTCTGATTCTTGCATACTCATAAAAGGCAAAAGGGCCTATGGCAGAGAGAATTGCATATATTGCAAAATCCATGGAATTTTCCGGGGAGAGTGATAGCGGTCCTATACCGGAAATGATTTCTAGCTGGAGCAGTATTGCAATCGCCACAAAGACTGCCGTAAATGCAGCCGATATCGAGAGAATCATTATCCTGTAAAGTGTTTCCATATCGTATTTTTCCCTTATTTCTCCTGCCTTCTCGGGCATTATCAGAGCTATATACAGGATTAAGCTGACAAGAAGACCCAGGCCTGCAAATATGATGGCGTATTCCCAGTGGATGTCGTGAAGCATCATCTCTCCCGGGAGCCCTGTGACAGCTATGACGTTTGCAATAATAAATAGAGCAATGAACATCAGAATTGTGAGGTGTATCACGTTCCTTTTCATTATCATTGGTCGTTCTTCCCTGAACTTACTTCTCTCATACATGCCTACAACAGAGGCAGTCGGAGAGGGCATTTCTCCACCAATCATCAGTGAGGAGATTTCGAACAGCAATGCAATATTCAAAAGGAATAGAGGTTCTGCCATATCCCTGATCAAAGGAGTCATGTTTTTTGGCAGATGAATCCCTAAATTTAGTTGTGAGCCTATGACCACTATAGTGAATATAAATGCAATCAGGAAGAGAATGATATATCCCTTGTTTTTCTCAACGGTTGGTATGGAAAGAACGGTATAAAGCATTAGAAGCACGACTACTCCGAGAAGTACGGTTATCAATACGGGTGATATCGGCATTCCAAGGAATATTATAAACACATTGAGAAGAGTTGCAAAAATTACGAGCATAAATGCAATTATAGACGAAAAAAAGTATTTCCATTCGGATTCCTTATATTCACTTGATACAAACGGAAGCATATCTTCCTTTATTTTTCTCTGTGCCCATGAAAATATGAGAAATGCACCCATTGCCGAGGCGAGCAGGAGATTAGACGAGGTAGGCATTCCTATCAATCTTGCGATAATTGCTACGGCTATGATGGTGAAAATTGAGACAAATGAAATCCAGGAAATCCTTTTGCCTATCATTATACCTCCGGGGACATGGAACTCAGAGCCACTGCAAATCCAAGGTGGGCAAGGGGAAGCATTATGAAAGTGAGCATGTACATTATAAATATGGAGGAACCCCCGCCGCCTCCCGTACTTACCATGCTCATAACAGATACCATAACTATCAGGAAAAGCGGGGCAGCCACAACGACGGTTACGTAGCTCTCTGCCATAACTCCGAGAGTTTCAAGAAATTCCTTCTGAGTCCTTCTGTTCTCGCGCATATACTCCTCTGATTTTGCGAAGAAATATTTTTTCAGTTCCCCTCCGGATGTTACGGTTGTTATCGCTCCCTGCAGAAACTCCTGGAATTTTATCGAGGGCGTCCTGTTTGCTGCATTCCTGAGTGCAGTAACTATGTCTATATTGAATATAGATATGTCTCTGTAAATCCATGCCGCTTCTTTTTTCATCTCCCCGTATATCGGTTGTTCTGCAAGATTTTTAAATACAAGTGCAGGCGTGACGCCGGCAGACGCCATGGCCGCAAGAAAATTCAATGCATAGGGAAGTTTGTTGTCTATATCTTTCTTTCTAGAATTTGCCCTACTTTCGGGAATCATCATTGTTACCAGATATGCCACTGCCCCGATCAGTATCGGTGATGGAATAACTACAATCAGCAATTTGGTGGGAAGGATTATTCCCATTCCCGGCAGGATGAGCAGGTATATAATTGTAAAAATAACGCCTGCCAATGCGCCAATGAGGCCGTTCATCCATGCGTATGCAATATAAGCTTCCGGTCGGATTTCCATGTACGCTCTTTCTATACCTCTCTTTGTGTATATTACCTGAGGGGATTTTGATGCTTTCTTCCCTAGTATCCTGTAGCAGATATGTTGATACTTATTCAGTGGCATTCTCCCGTTCCTCCTTCGTATATTCAGATTCTTCCTTCCCTATTTCTTCATGCGTATTCTCCCGTTCCTCCTTCGTATATTCAGATTCTTCCTTCCCTATTTCTTCATGCGTATTCTCCCGTTCCTCCTTCGTATATTCAGATTCTTCCTTCTCTATTTCTTCATGCGTATTCTCCCGTTCCTCCTCAAAATATTTTTGCTTCTCATCGGTTTTAATTGTCTCTTCAGGAATGAACGTTTTCTCGGTTTTCACCATCTTCCCTCCCTCGCTTTCACTAATCACTTCCTCAGTTTCTTCAAGCGTCTCTGTCATATCCTCAATATCCGGTTCAACTCGCTTTTTTTCAGACACACTTTCTTCTGTCTTGATGATTTCTCTTTCAGTTTCTGCGGGTGTTTCTACAATTTTGTTATCTACCTGTTTTTCGTCATATTCCTCTGCTTCACTTACTCGCTTCATTATGGCATCAGGATTCTTGTAATATGCGGCTATTATCTCTCCTACATCCACATAATTCTTTATTCCTCTCTCGACCATCCACTTGATAATATCTCTTCTCCTGTTGAACTCATCATTCAATTCCTTGTCCGTCCAGTTTCTCTGTTCCGCCACGGTATCTAGCATATGCCCTTTTCCATAATAGTCAAACGTATCCTTTCTCGGATTCCAGCTGAACACCTCATTCGTAAGTATGTCATCGGTTGTTGGGTCTATCCCCACAATTTCGACAACTTTCTTGATTCGCCTCACTCTTTTTCTTCCCATTCTTATCATGGCCTGTATTGCTACAATATTTAGCGCCTGTAGCTGTATTCGCGGTATGTTTATGGGGTCCCCTTCCAGTCTGTGGACAACCGAAAATATTGAATCTGCATGCATGGTTGAGTATACAGTATGTCCCGTTGCCATCGCCTGGAACAGCACAACGGCTTCCTGCCCCCTTATTTCTCCCACCAGTATATACTCCGGACGCTGTCTCAGGGCGGCCTTCAGCAAGTCAAACATGCCCACCTTGCTTCCCGCTCCGGACTCTGCCGTGCCTTCCCTGGTTATTGATGCTATCCAATTCGGATGCGGAAGATTGATTTCCCGGGTATCTTCAATTGATATGATTTTCATCTGTGGTGGGATGAAAAGGCACAATGCGTTGAGCGAGGTGGTTTTCCCGGAGGCTGTACCGCCCGAAAGCACTGCAGATGCCCCGTTTTCAATGGACAGCCAGAAATATGCAGCCACCTCCGCGGATATTGTATTGAATTCTACAAGATGACTGGGAGTAAGCGGGTCTTCCCTGAATCTCCTGATGGTGAAATTGGAGCCCATGGATGAAACCTCTCTTGCAAGGCATGCCTGTATTCTGGAGCCGTCGGGCATGGTCGCATCCATCAGGGGGCGTGCTATGGAGATGTGTCTGCCACATTTCTGGGCAAGTTGTATGACAAAACTGTCCAGTTCTAACTCATTGCTAAAAGAAACATTGGTCTTTAAAGATTCATAATTCCTGTGGTAAATGTAAATGGGGACGCCCGGCGCATCGCACGATACGTCTTCTATCATGGAATCATGCATAAAGACATCTATTCTTCCGTAGCCAAGAAAATCTCTTATGATATAATACATTATCTTCTCCTTCGGGAGGTCATCTATGGTGGTCGAATAATCTATAAGTATTCTTTCAACATTTTTTTTCAGATATTCCTTTGCTTCGTCATCGCTGAATTCCGTTAACTCGATATTCATTGTTTTTATGAGGGTTTCTTTTAAGAATTCAAATATTTTTCTCTCCTCTATAGAAAGGGCTGGTTCAAGTATTTCGTAGGTATATTCATGCTTAAGATTATCATAAATTATTCTTATGTACGAGAATGGTTTATTTATCGGATGGACTTCCACCACTTCTATATTCTCCTCTTTTGGAGGGGAGAGGTCAACCATCTCTTTAAACTCGCCCATTATATCATCTATTTCTTTCCCAGATTTCAATTCAAAAAGTCTGCTTCTTGCTTTTGTCCTTTCCTCCATCCTGTGGAGATTTACCAATTCTTCAATTTTTTTCTTTCTGACAGATAACTTTTTTCCTATATCAAGCCCTTCTACTAACTCTGATGCCTTCTTCTTTTCCTCTTTCATACGAATCGCCGTTAATTTTTTTTCCATTGAAGCACCGGGTACCTTAAACATTAAATCTTCGTATTTATAAGTTATTGTTTTTTACTGGTATGATAGTGAACGATATTTATTTTAATTTCAGCTTAAGTGAGATTATTCTTGACTCGTGATAGCCCTTAACTTTATAGATATGATTCATTCAATTTCCTGTTTTCACTCCGTATTCCTTATTATTACTTCTGCCACTTCCAGCGTTGAGGAACTGCCACCCATATCATATGTTTTGGCCTTTTCTTCCTTTATCGTTTTTGCAATTGCATTTTCCAGTTTATTCGCCATTTTCTTCTCTCCAAGCCAGTCGAGCATCATTTTGACGGACAACAGCATTGCTGTGGGGTTTACTTTGTACATGCCGGCATATTTTGGAGCAGAGCCATGAGTCGGTTCGAATACTGCATAGTTATTTCCTATATTCCCGCTGCATGCAAATCCAAGTCCTCCTACCAGCTGGGCGGAAAGATCGGAAACAATGTCCCCGAACAGGTTTGACGTGGCAATAACCTCGTAGTTCTGTGGATTTTTTACCAACCACATACACATTGCATCCACATTCGTTTCTCTTAGTTCTATATCTGGATGGCTGCCTGATATCTTTCTTGCTTCCTCTATCATCATGCCCGAAGTTTCCCTTATTACATTGGGCTTTTCAACAACCGTAACGGATTTTTTCCCGTTCTCTGAAGCATAGTCAAATGCCTTTTTCAGGATTCTGTGGCAGCCATTTCTCGTAAAAATTCTTGTCGAGACCGCAATTTCATCTGGCGGTACTGATTTAAAGCGACTCATCTTTGGGTGTTCTTCCAGTGCTCTTCTTAGTGTATTTGACAAAGGATAAAACTCAACGCCGGCATATAGCCCTTCGGTGTTTTCCCTGAATATTATCAGGTCTATGTCATCCCTATAATTTAACGGATTGCCGGGGTATGCCTTGCATGGACGCATATTTGCATATAGGTCGAACAACTGGCGCATTTTGACAATCGGACTAAAATATTCTCTTACCTTCAGTCCATCAGGCAGTTCTTTCTCCGCCTCTTTTTTCGGCTTGGAGGTTATCGCCCCAAAAAGGGCGCAGTCCGTTCCTTTCATCATTTCAATTGTCCTATCCGGCAGGGGATTTCCTTCCTTCTTCCAGAATTCCCAGCCTATATCTCCTTCGATATATTCTGCATCCAGCTCAAACGAATCGAGCACCATTTTTGCTGCTTCCATAACATCATTGCCGACGCCGTCTCCGGGCAGCCATGCTATTTTATATTTCATTTTATTCCTCTCGATTTTAGACTTTCTATAAGTCCACCGCTTTTTATTATCTCGTCGAGAAATGAAGGCAGGGGATTTATTTTGTAAATTCCGCCAGATACATTATCCTTTATTGTGCCTTCGTCGGTGTCTATCTCGACTATGGCCCCCTCATTCAGTTCATTCACTTCCATGCTGTCAAATACCGGCAGTCCCTGGTTTATCGCATTTCTGTAAAATATTCTTGCAAACGATTTCGCCACGACGGCTTTCACTCCTGCATATTTGAGGCATGTTGCCGCCTGCTCCCTAGAAGAACCGCAGCCAAAATTTTTTCCCGCAACGATGACGACTCCATCTCCTATTTTCTTCGGAAAATCCGGGTCAAGGTCCTCCATGGCATGTTTTGCCATCTCCTCGGAGTCGGTTATGTCAAGATATCTTCCAGGAAAAATTACATCGGTGTTTATGTCATCTCCATATTTCAGTACTTTCCCTTTTACGAGCATGCACAGGTATCTCATCAACATTTTTATATTTTGAGGAGCGGTTAAAAACAGACAGCCGTTTTCATTCTGCATGAGTGGCAGAGATGAGTTGTTGGCAAAGCTAAAAAATTTGATGAACTCGGAAATAAAGGAAGTGGTTGACCGAAGGATTAAGGAGTTTGAAAATGCAGATGATAAATTCGGCGAGATGTGTTTTTGCATTCTGACTGCGAACTCATCTGCTGAAATGGGCATTAAAATCCAGGAAAATTTACATGATGAATTTTGCAATTCGAGCAAGGATGAACTGAGAGAGCGATTGAAAGGGCACGGATACCGTTTTCCGAACAGAGCGGAGTATATATGCCACAACAGGAAATATACGGATATAGATAAAATTTTGAATAGTTTTTCAGATGAACAGAGGGCAAGGGAATGGCTCGCGAAAAACGTGAAGGGTTTTGGTTATAAAGAGGCAAGTCATTTTATGAGGAATATAGGCTACAAAAATCTGGCCATTATCGACCGCCATATTCTGAGAGTCATGGAAAAGCACGGGCTTATAGATGGAATACCAAAAAGCTTGAACAAGGAGAGATATCTCTCTATTGAAAAAAAGCTTGAAGAGATGGCTTGTAAACTGGATATAACCCTCTCGGAACTTGATTTATATATGTGGTATATGGAAACAGGCAAAATATTGAAATAGGCTTTTCAACTTTTTAATTTTATTTTATATCTTGATAAGCAGGATATAGGATTGTTGATGGTAAAACTGCGACAGTATACTTTGGCGAATGGGTGGTGATCAACCTAGTTGAATTGCGGTGGTATGCGGTAGACAATGCAGAGAACAAGGAAGAAATGCATTATCAAGAACATTTTGTAATGGTCGAGTGATATACCACTTAGCAACATGGATCATTCGAATATTCTCTACAACGAAAGCAACTACTCTATTCTATATCTTAGAATCCCTGCCACTCCGCCAAAGGCTTTTATAAGAATATCCCCCTCGTCAGTATCCTTAGATATAATCTGTATGTCCGTGGACGATTGCTCTGCCATCTTCGAGTATTCCTCTAGTATATCTTCTTTTTCCTCGACAGTAACAGGGGCATTGCATTCTGGGCATTTCACGTTGTCAGGATTATCTACAATTATTTTACCAGTATATTCGCAGGCTGGACAGGATATTTTCACTTTATATTTTCTCAGTGCATCCGACAGTATAAGTGTGTCTACCGCCCCAGTTTCAAGCGCTTTTCTAGCCTCTTTTTCTCCGTATATGGCAAGTCCGTTATCGTTTCTTACTTCTTTCATAAATCTGGTCATGACCTTTTTCTCTCTTATTATGTCCATCTCCTCCAAGTCATTGGCAGCATTGTTTATGAGTTCCTTTAGCCCATATTCATCAGTGTAGCCAGTGTCGTAAATTCCGATTATTTTGTCGGCTATTCTGTAGTCCAGATAATTTTTGTTGAGAAACATTCGTTTGGTGGGGCCGGGCCCTCCGGCCAATACACCCTTTAGATTTTCTTTTTCCAAAAACAATTCTGATGCCTTTTCTCCAGCCTTGACAAACCACTCGTGGGCGGCAATTTCTATCAGCCTTTCAAATCGGCGCTGCGACTGCCCGCCCCTACCGTGTTTGCCTGGCACCCTTGACGTCAGATATGCAGCCATCGTTATTTTTTTTCCGGAAAGAAAGCCGATGGTGCATTCCCTACGGTCTATGAGAATAAGGCCATAGATATCTTTATCTTCCAGCATTTCTTCGAGTGGTTGAATGTAAAATTGTGAGTCGCATCGGTAAAGATATATGGAAATCGGCAGGGGCGGTTCCAGTACATGAGACATCATCTTGGTTTGATTTCCGCTTTTTGCCCCTTCACCGACAAAAAAAACCATGCCATTGGCGGGAGGCGTTTTGAAGTATCGCAACTGGGACATGATGGATTCTATAGCCGAGAGGACATTTTTTCTTGTCTGTTTTGATTTTATGTTGGAGGATTGCGAGTATTCGTCTCTCAGATGTGCAACCACATCCGAAATCTGTTTGTCGGGGGGGATGTAAAGCGTTATGAGCTCGGTATGTTGTCCTTTTATGCCCTTCAGGTCTTCCAGCTTGCGTTTGAATTTGTATTTCTCTGTCGGTGACAGACCCGCCATGTTGACCGATATCTCCCCCTGTTTTTAAAGTTTGGGGAAAGAGTGTTTTGCGGCACGATTGCAAATTTTTTGCGAATTTTGTAGATACTGGTCAGGCGTCTGAAGCTCTCTCCTTATGAGGATGGTTTTCACTCTTCAAAATATATTCAGAATATGGTGTGGTCTTATCTGATGGACAATCCTTAGCTTCAGAACACTGACCTCTATCATTTTGTAGCTATCTATAAATATAACTGATAAAGATATGATTTATTCATAGATAAATATGAATTAAGATAGGAGTCATGCCACACAGCAGGAAAGAGTAACGGTGAATTGGCATGAAGCCGGACGATTGGATAACAGTTTATCGAGCGAAAGTAATTTTTTGACAAGAACTAAGATAATCAAATATATTTTCCAAATCCTTTTCAACCTCATCTATTTTTCCCTTGCATTCTTTTTCTGTAATACCCTCATGCCATACCACTCTGGAAATACTGAAATACCCTCCGTAATCACCTGTCATATAGTCTACTATATCTTTAATATCACCTGAGGTTAGCTTATTTATATCCTTACACACATTTGTTTCATTTTTTGTTGTTCCTTTTATCTTTTTTTTCTTGAAATACCAACATAAATACTCCTCTGGCAACTTTCTAATAAGTTTCAGAAATTCATCCTTTTCTAGGTTTCTAAAAATTTTTTCGTAGTGGTGTTTCGGTACCTCTATATTAAGACCTGAATAAACTTTATCCATATTTTTAGGCTCATTATCTCCATGACCATAACCAATGCTAATGTTCCACTGTATTGCTGGTGTTTTTTCCATTGCAACCCAACCATAACCCTCATTTGATTGAAAATCACCGTATCCTCTATTCTCTACCCCCGTACTATCATCATAATCCCATTTTTCCAATGCATCAAATTTCTCCCTCCCTAGTGCTAGGACAACAAGTTTATTAGCGATATTCTTTCTGTTATCTCTTATAAATGAATTAAATTTGTTATTTTCTTCAATTGATTCTAATATTTTTTCTTCTTCTACCACCTTGCGTTCCATATTTACAGTAATACATCCAATCCCATTGCTTTCAAGAAATTTTTTAATAGAACCAATTTCACCACTTTGGCAAGCGATATACACTTTTGGGAAAAATTGTTGATACACTAACGCTTGCGGAATGGCATTAATAATGCTATTCCTTGTGTTTCCCTTTAATTTGCTTTCAATTGCCATCATATCAAAGGACGGGATATTGTCATTCCCCCACTTTACTGAAACATCTTTCCTTTTCCATCCAGAAATGACAACTAAATCTGGCTTTTTATACTCATATCTTGTGGGTAAATAAAATTCTTCTATACACAAACTTTTCTTCTTTTCCTCGAAATAATTTTTAATTGGGTCTGTAATCTTGTCTTTTTCTTCATTCCTTTTTCCCATGTTTAATGTATCAAATGTTAGATATTTACTATTTTGTACACCCATGTTGTACACCCATGCGTATAACTTTTATTAAAAAAAATTTTAACATATTTAAAATATAATTTAAGAGAAATAATTTAATAACATATACAATACAAGGCTTGTGACAGATGCTATATCCTTCAGAGATTATATTAAGGAACTTAACCATAGGCTGGAAAAGTACATCCCTCCAAAGCCGTGGACGCCCGTTGATGAAGCTTTATACAAGCCAGATAATCTTTTTGACATTCCGCCTAAAGAAGCAGACGAGATGAAATTTAAAGCCATAAAATATGCTTTCAATCACCACTATAAAAATAATGGTTTCTACAAGAGTTTCTGTAAAGACAATAGTATATCCCCTGGCGATATCAAAAGTATTGACGACTTGGCAAGAATACCGATGATTCCGGATAAATTCTTTAAGGATTATCCATCAGGCAAGGATTTTGCCGCATGGCTTGCCGGTTTATTCACTGGAGAATTGCCCGATATTACAATAAACAAAAAGAATCCTTCATATGATGATGTGATAAACAGTTTCAATGCCACCGGTCTGCAGATTTCCTACAGCAGCGGGACAAGCGGCAGGCACACTTTCATTCCAAGAGACAGAAAGACTTTTTATGCATCCGAATATGCAATAGCAAAAGCAGCCATAACAATGCTTTACCCGTTCTGGGAGTACAAGATGGATGGTTATCTCATGATGCCAGACCCCCATAAGACGAATGTTTATGCGGGCAAGGTCTGCACGGTGTATTTTGATGCGGTAGATGATGTGGATGTGGCAATTGATAGGGACATACCTGCCGATTTGATAAAGGAAGCTATGGGAAGCGGAATAAAAAGCTCCTTGCTGAAATTTGCACTCAATAGGGGAAGCAAGAAGATGGTAGACAAAATGGTGAAGTGGCTGAGAGAGATGGATAAAAAAGGAAAGAAGATATCCATGATCGGTCTGCCATTCATCCTTCATTTCGTCATGAACAGACTGGAGAAGAAGGGGGAAACATTCGATTTCGGGGATAACGGGGCAATTGGAACGGGAGGAGGGTGGAAGATATACGAGAATGAGCGCATGCCCGTGGAAAAATTCAGGAAGAGAATCAACGACTTGCTCGGTATACCTGAGGAGCAATGCCTTGATTTATACGGTATGGTTGAAGGTAACGGATGGATGGTTCACTGCCCCGAGGGTCATTACCTGCATATCCCGTATTCGTATTTCCATCCGCTCATACTTGACGATGAATATGAGCCGGTCGGCTATGGTGAGTGGGGAAGATTTGCTTTCCTTGATCCGCTGGCAGAAAGCTATCCGGGTTTCATAATGTCTGGCGACAAGGTAAGGATGCTTGAACATTGCCCCGTGTGCGACCGCCCCGGCCCTGTCTTGGAGCCTGAAATAAAGAGGTCGCATGGTGAGGAAATGAGGGGATGTGCAGAGGAGATGCGTCGCGTTTTATCAATGGATCTGGGTGAAGAAGATGGCAAGTCTTAGGGAAATAAAGGAAAAGGAATACATCCCGCAGCGGACATACTTGAAGTTGATGATAGGGGGCGCTCTTTCATTGAGCAAAACGCTTATTACGAACCTCAGGGACCTCAAAAAAGTAAGAAATATCACGTCTCACGAGGAGAGATATGTTCGTCCCCGAAGAAAATATGAGATGCCGGAGTACAGGGATGATATGAAGTACTGCAAGTCAAACGAGAAGTATCTCCGTCCCACGCTTTACTGCAATCCGCATACCCCCGAGGTCATAGCGCTTGCAAACGAACTCGGTGCATTCAAAAAATCCGACAGAGAGTATGTCGAAGCCGCATTTGAATTCGTGAAACGCGATATGACCCTGGAAATACTGCCCATGGATGGTGTGGAGGCGACCATCAGAAGGGGCACGGGTACATGTTTCCATCAGATATCTGCTTTTATAGCATTATGCAGGGCTGCCGGGATAAAGGCACGTTATAAGATGTTTGCAATGAACATGATAAAGGCGTGGTACGATGCAACCGTAAAGGTGGACCCGCTGGTTAAGAAGTGGTACGATTCCATGGGATATTTCATGATAGAGGGCGAAGGCGAGGCATATGTGGATGGCAAATGGGTGGTGGCACATGTCGGCCCAACCTCGGAAAGACAGGCTGCGGGGGGCGTACCAATCACAAAGTTTGGCGAGGATTCGCTGGGTAAATGGTTCTTTGCCCTTCCCGGAACGATAATGTACATGGAATCCATTCCATATGGTCTTGGGGGGGCAACCAGGCTGCTGAAAAAAATAGCTCCTGGCTCCATGGAAAGAATAAATGCAAGCATACTCCGACAGATAGAAATGGGCAGGCAAATATTGGAGGAGGCAGGCGGTGAGACAGCCTATGATAAAAAGTTAAGGAAGAAAATCCCGAAAACCCCCAAGATGGAATTGCAAATGGCAAGAAACGCATTATAGGCATTAGTAGGATATTTATTGTATTATTGGGATGTTGGGAGCTGTCAGAGTGGTGGAATTGTTGAAAGGGATTTAGGGTAGAAAGGACAAGGATAAATGCATTTTGAGAGGAATTATGCCTTTTTGATTTTAAATGCATGAACCATTATGATACCCCTTTCAATCACTTAATTTTACTAATATTTATATATTTTAATTTTATCTAATACCAGCACACAAAATGAAACTTAAAAAATTTGAGATTAAAAAATATAGGAATATAGATAATGCCACTATTGAGTTTGGGGATTTAACGATACTTATTGGAAAAAACAATTCAGGAAAATCAAATATCCTTAAAGCATTGGATTTGTTTTTTAATTTTCGAGATTCTGGAGATATAAAGGAGATACAAATAGAGCCTATTAGTGGAGCTGAGATGAAGTACCAAATTAAAAAAATAAAGGATAATAGAATTTTTTTCAATCTAAAACCTCAAAAAATAGAGCTTATCGCCACTATAGAACTTAGTGCAGATGAAATCAAAAAAATATTTCCTTATAAAAAATTTCGAATTTCGAGCATGCAGCGTACTATAAACAGATCTAATCTTGGTAATATCATTGTGATTGAAAAAGTCGTCTATTTGGGAAAAGATAAATCTCTTGTATCTGAAATTAATTGTGTTAGTATATTGGATATTGATATATTTAAGTCGGAAGGACATCGTTGTTTATTTCTACGAAATGGAAAAAGCGAACCAGTGCTTTATGAGTACGGGGCTACTCCAAGTATAGCCAACGAAATAATACAGATAGTAAAACAGAATTTTTTAAAAGTTCCAGCTGCCAGGGAAATAAGTTTAGAAGGGAGAATTAGCGGTGCTGCAGAACCCGATGGGAAAAATCAGCCTGGTGAGTTTCTTCGGATGGAAAAAGAAGCTCCTCTTAACGAAGAAATAGTATATGAAAAAATCAATGAGGATATGATTAAAATATTCCCAGAGTTTAAAAAATTTACTTCGAAAACTGAGGATAATGAGAAGAAAGTAGCTATTTATTTTGATAAATTTCCCTCCGCTTCGGTTGGGTATGGTGTCAACCAAATTTTTGTAATTGTATTTGATATTGATTCACGTAAAAACATGATTTTTGGTATTGAAGAACCTGAAATTCATTTGCATTCTGGTATTCAACGAAAATTATTCGATTTTTTGAAAAACCAATCAAAAGAAAAACAGATCATCATAACTACTCATTCCCCTATATTCTGTGATTGTTCTAATAAAATCAAACTTCATTTAGTAAATAAAAATGCTGAGGGACTGGCAAAGGTTACTCCTATCAAAGATAGAAGAGATTTTAAGTCAATAAAATACGAGTTAGGAGCAAAACTTATTGACTTATTTTTCTGTGGTTTTGTTGTTGTTATTGAAGGAAAAACAGAAGAAAATGCATTCCCAATTATATTTGAATGTTATGGTGAAGAAAATATAGGTAAATTAGGTATGTACTTACTTAATGTAGAGGGCAAGGATAAAGTAAAGAAAACGAAAATAAAAGAGTTTTTGAGATATTTGAAATGTTTTGGTATAAAAACATATATTATTTTGGATAATGATGGTAAAGTGAAAGAATATATTGAGATTTTGATTAAATCTGACCTATTGAAAAAAGGTATGTATACGATTTGGGAAAAAGGAACTTTTGTTGATTGTTTTAACGAAGGACAGGTAATAGAAGCAATGAAAGAAATTACAGATGGTAAGTTTGGTATGACAGAGCAAGAATTGAAAAATAGAAGAAAAAATAATCAAACTGAAAAAATTCTTGGGGATTATATGTGGGAACATAAATTAGGAAATTTAAATAAACCAGATTTAGGAAGGCAATTAGCAATAACGCTTAAAAACGAGATTGAAGTTAAGGGAGGAGAAGAAAGAAAGGCAATCTCACCTGAAACGGTTGTTAAAAAATTAATTAAATTAGCAGAGAAAAATGAGTGAAAACTGATTTTGAGATTACTACACTTTCTTTATAAAATCCAAGCGAGAAAACCCAGACCTTTAGGTCTGGGATGAATCGCCTGGAAAATCATAAAACGCCGATAGGCGTTTTCTTCCCCTTGAGGGGAAAGCCACGCAATTTATTGCGTGGAAGGGGTGACCTTAACACATCTCAGCGAGAAATCCCCAACCTTTAGGTAGGGGATGAATCGCGTGCACGTTT
>CAZSHJ010000010.1:0-36695 GCA_964606745.1 uncultured Thermoplasmatales archaeon
TGCCGAGGAACGAAGGCGGAATGGGGTTATAGGGGCTTTGCCCCTATTTCACTATACTTTTCCTAATGGGCATGGCTTTTATATATTTTGGTATATATTTAACTGCAAAAAAAAATGAAGGTGCTGATTAAATCTCATAACAATCATACAATATTGTTAATAGTGATAAAATCTCCCGTAAAAAGATAAAAGCCTGTCCGTGCATTTCCGAATTGAATAGCTGGCCGAAACTTTTTTCGCCTCCGCAGACATATTTCCTTCCTCTGCTGCCATCAGCCCCTCAATAATTTTTCCCGCGAAATCATGCTCATCGTCTGCATCGAACAGAAAGCCGCACTTTCCGTCCTCTATCATCTCTGGCAGCGAGCGTATCCGGGCGGCCACCACGGGCAGCCCCGCCGCCATGGCTTCAATGGCAACTATTCCCTGCGTTTCGTATTTGGAGGGGAATGCAAAGATATCTGCTGCCTGGTAGTAATCGGGCAGTTTCTCATCCTCGACAAATCCGGTGAATATGAATTTCTTTTCTAATCCCGCCTTGCCTATTTTTTCTTTCAGTTCCTTTTCATACGGCCCCTCCCCGACGATTACAAATGTTGCATCAGGAACTTTATCAAGCACCATGGGGGCGGCATTTACCGTCAAATCGAGGTTTTTTTCCCGGACAATTCTTCCCACATGGAGAATTATCTTTTCGTTTCCGAGTCCCATCCTTTGCCTTGCCGCCGTGCCGTTACCATGAGCAAATCTTTCGGGATTGATACCTGTGGGAATAACCTCTACATCTCTGTCGATCAGTCTTTTAATCTCGATTTTTGCCGCTTCACTCGGAGCGATTATACCGTTACATCTCCTGAGATACCATCTTAGCCATATCCTGAGAAGCATCCCGGCGATATTCTGTACGAATGGCGAGGATGATATGAAATAGACGGAATCCTCCAGAAAAGTATGGTATGTAAAAATCAAGGGGATGTTGTATTTATGGGATGCAACCACACCGTGTATGCCTATGACCGCAGGGGAATGGGAGTGAATTATATCCGGCTTTATTCTCCCGATGATTCTTTTTGTCCGGGGAGTGAATATCGAATATACGGGGGCTATTCTGTAATTCTGATACTTTTTGAAAGCCTTTGCCTTATAATGGAAGATTCCTCTCTCAAAATCATCGATATTTTTATCCCCGGGGATAAACAGGTATATCTTGTGCCCCCTTTCTTCCATCTCATCTTTGAACGAAAGGAGAGAGCTTATCACCCCGTCCATGGCAGGCAGCCATGTATCTGTAAACCATGCTATTTTCATATTATTCTCCCGCTTCAAACGGAACGGTTATCACAATTTTTGTGATGTCGTACCCGGGCGGTTGCATCTGTGGGTGAATAAAAGTTGTTTTCTCAGTTGCAATGAATTTACGCCGGCGAAAGCATCATGCTCTGCAAACTTAGAGGTTATAGTCATTCCTGTTCCATTGAATGTACCAGTTACCATAGATGTCTTTCCATCAGGGGGTCCTGTCTTCCAGTGCCTTGTGCATTTTTATTACACTCTCGACAGCCGTCTTGGCGCGCTCGATGCGTTCTTCCGCCTGCAGGCGTGACATTCCCGGGCCAGTGATTCCCAGGCCTACGGGCTTATCGTACTGGATTGCAAGGTCGGCTATCTTTCTCGATGCATGCTGAATTACTATCTCGTCGTGTTCCGTCTCGCCCTCTATCACCGCACCGATAGCAACGACACCGTCAATCGTCATGCTCTGAAGAAGTTTTTTTATTGCAAGTCCCATGTCGAAAACGCCGGGCACTTTGATTACTTTTACTACTTTTGCCCCCAGAAACTCTGCATGTTCCTTTGCCCGTTCAAGCATCATCATGGTGATGTCATAATTGAATTCGGAAACGACTATCCCAAGTCTTATCTCTTCTGTTTCCTTCTCTTTCTCTCTCATGGGGGTATATCCTCTTTTTATTTATTTATTTTTGCTCCGCATGCCGTACACACGCCATGTCTGACATCAAAGTGTTCAGGGCATACATTCCTGCCGCACAGCCTGCATGTGTACATTGCTCCCGGTTTTCCGCAGATAGAACATAGGCCTACCAACTCCATGAGACTAAAAACGCTACACAATAAAAAAGTTATCGTTATATGCTGAAGATATGTAGATATGTTTGCCGGCAGGAAGGGATGGTTACAAATATTTGGAGAAATATTTGAAGAAAATAAAAGAGGAGTTAGAAATGTTATACGACTGCACATATCTTTTTCGATTTTCTGTTGCTGCATATAATATGGCTTAGGTAGCTCATGATTGGCATTATTTTAGTTGACGGTAACCTTACACAGAGGAGGCAACAAAGTTTCTTTTTATCCATGATTCAAATACCGGATCAGTTAGGTGGTAACCGTCCTTTTTTTCTATAATACCTATATCTGTCAAATATTCCAAATATTTTGGTAGAGAACTTAGATTCATACCCGTGCTCTTTGCAATTGCAGATGGCCTATTATTGTTTGCTACTGCTATGATAATCTCACCGTATCTCGCGGATTTCTCATTGAATCTCCCCACTGTCTGTCTGAACTCAGAATCAAGATTCCATAGCATTTCCTCATAGCATTTCTTAACATCTCCAAGGGTCACATTCTTTCTACCGTGGGTGTGCATGATAATATGGCCAAGTCTCTGCATGTAGTCTGGAAAACATCCTGTCAACTGTGCATATCCATTGAGAGCCTCTTCTTCAATCCTAAGTCGTTTATTTACATACTCTCTCACAACATCTTCTTTAAATGCCCCCAACTTTATTGGTGTAAGTTGCCTGTAAAAAGCGGAATCTTTAGAATAAACAAGTTCCGTCATGTAGGTTACGGCTGATGATGAGAGTATATAGAAGACCTTTTCCTGATGCTGGATTACGGTTCTCAATCGCTTTACCCATTCAATCCCCCACCTGATTGCCATATCTGCGAATTCATCCAACATTAGAACAAAATAAACACCTTTTTCCTTGGCAAGATTTTCTATGTAATTTAATGCGTCATCGAGCAATTCTTGTTGATCTTTTCCTTCCCTAAAGCCAATCCTTATGCTTGCATAGCGTACTATCGATAGCTCAGTTTCAGATATCTTGTTTAGAATGTCGGACGCTTTTTGCTTTATCATTTTCTCAATCTTACGACGATACGCCTCATCTCCTGTTTTTTCCACGTATGCCTTCAGTGCCCTGTCTGTCAATTGGTGGGAAAGTAGAGCCTTGGACGGCATTCCATAGCAGTCTATAAAAACGGGAATTACGCCCTCAAAATCTAATTTCAAATTTTTCAGTAATGAAGTCTTTCCAGTACGCCTTAGGCCAATGAGTGCTATATTGTTTCCACCGCCTTTTGGTATCTCACTTAATATGCTACGAATTTTTTTCAACTCCTTCTCCCGATTGACAAAGTATTTGCCTGTCACAGGTCTTCCGTATCTAAAATATTCCATACTTCGGTATATACTGTAGGGAATATATTCTTTTCGGTATATATTATTTATATTCTAATTAGAATATATTCTTCTTAGCATATTTTTTTTGCATTCTTTTGAGAATATATTCTGTAGGGAATACAAAGGAACTGCTAAATGAATTTATAGGAATTGTTTATTATCAAGAAGAGATGATTGCAAAGACCCAAAAATATCTGAAGTGGAGAAAATAAAAGAAAATTCATTTTAAGCAAATTGTAAAAGTTTAGAATGCTATTGGCAATTGTGAGTGTTATTTAGGAAGAATCAATAATTTATTTTGACTTTACCAACTCGGAAAAAAAATCTATCGGAGAATTGATTCTCTGGTACTCTTTATACAGTATATTGATTCCTCTCTCAATGTGATTTCTAAGAAAAGTGATGTAATTTCTATCGCTCAATTTTTTCCTTTCATGTTGATTGATTAATGCTTTGAATATTTCATCATATTCACCAGTAAGCGTGTATCTGTTAAACTCATATCCGGTATTATCTTTTGGTTTTAGATTTTTTACTGATTCTTTTTTAGATAATGAGCGACCTATAGCCAATCTACACACTATGTTTCTCCTGAGATTTAATCTACTTGAGAGATGATTAAGTTGCTCTGATGTTTTTTTCGAAATCTTTAATCTACTTGACATATATTCGCCTACTCAAAGAAATAACCTTTGTTTATTTTATTTTCTTCATTAAGTGATAATCTGTATACTTTATTGATGTGGGGCTTTAAATTTTTATATAGTCTCTCATCAATTTCCCTATCATGGGCCAAGATAATTACTTGTTCCGCTGCATTGGGGAAGAAGTTCTTGACAATTTTTTCCACATGACTATTATCTAGTCTTGTTAATAATGAATCGACTATTAAAGGCAGATTTCTTTTCGATATTTTTGATAGCCCCCAAAGAAGGGAAAGGGCATATATCTCCTTTTCTCCTGCAGATATATCTTTTTTATCTACGAAGCCTTCCTCAAAATCAATTAAAGTCGTTGTAAGGGTTTGGGAGTTAATTTTTATTTCTTTAATCATGTCATCCTTGTTTGCAATCTTATGGTACATATTTGTTATTATCTTCTCCAATTCCTCAATCTTCGATGAAATAACCGTATCGATGAACTCCTTTATTGAATCTCTAATTTTTATGCAAATACCGATTTTCCGATAGTCCTCTTCGGCACACACTATTTTTTCTTCTAATCGCTTTATATCTTCTTCAATTTTTAGTTTCTCTTCCTTTAATGAATATCTCTCATTCTTTAACGAGTTTATATCTTTCTCAAGCATTTTGCTCTTTGTACGAATTGATGCCAGTTCTTCAACATATTCTTTCACAAAACTCTCATCGGGGACGTATTTTAGTTTATCTTTAAGTTTTTTAGAATGCAAAAGACTTTTTTCTCTGAGTTCAAGAAGATCATTAAACCTCGCTTTCATACTCTTTTCCGTCTTATTCAAAAAATTCTCGATTTTATCCATCTCTGCATTTGTCAAATCATGAATAAGTTTTCGATGGTCAGTATCAAGTTCTTCGAACATCTCAGAAAAAATATCGTTAATTTCTGTTTTGATAAAATTCAGTTGCATTTTAGAGAATTTATCAAATTTTTTACTTGTCCCCATTTTTCTCATAAAGTTTCGATTTACTTCATTCAAAATGTGTTTACTTGCTATTAATTCTTTCAGTAATCTCTCTTTTTTTAGCTGTTTTAATAAATCCTTGCAAACATTGGATGCAATGATAAAAGGCAGAACCTCACCGCATATTTCTCTTATTTCATTATTGAGTTCATCTAGTTCTTCTTTTAATTTCAATAGTGCATTTTCGTTCTTTTTTCTTTCCTTAGCAAAAGCACCTGCCCTTCTTCTTAAATCGTTTTCAACGTTTTTTCTTTGATCGCATAACTTTGCCACTTCATTAGATTTTGTGTTAACATCGATTTTGATCCTATTGAGTCTTTTGTCTATCATCGAGATTTCTTTTTCTTTTTCTTTCATTTTCTCTTGAAGTTCAGAATGGTCAATATTTCTGCGTTTGATCTTACTTATCAAAGATTCTAAGTCTGTAGACAATGCTTCGTAAAGTTTTAAACCCGTCAAATCACGAATAGACTCCCTTAAAATTTCATCAGCATTATTTCCAATAGATAATTCCTTTACCTTTTCCCCGTCAAAAAAGAAATAATTCGAGATGTAGGAGGGAATCAAAGACATAATATAATCTTCCCAATATTCTTGAGGGATGATCTCTAATGGTACACCGTCTCGAAATATTGTAAAATCTTCTCGCTCTATCTTCTTATCATTTATTTTCCATTCCCTTTTCAAAGTAATCGAATATGTTGGAAAAGAATCATCTATTTCTATTTCCATCTGAATGAAAAAACGTTTATCCTTAATCCTCACGGAAGATTTATTTTTTGCAGAGACTATATAATTTTCATAGCTTGTATCTGATAGAGTAGAACCATTAAATCTTTTACCGAACATACATAATTTTATTGATTCTAAAATTGTAGTCTTACCAGATCCATTAACACCACCAATTAAGATCATGTTTTTTTGAGTATCTTTGCTATTTGGCATAAGGTCTATAACACATTCATCCCTAAAGTTTTTGAAGTTACAAAGAGTAATGTTATGAATTTTCATTTCCCTCCACCGTTTTACCCCTCATTTCGTTTATAACATGTTCCTCAATAACTCTTTCTAAACGGTTATAAATTCCTGCCCTTCGAGATAATGACGAGAGATCTTTTTCAACAACTAAAAGTCGTTCTATTAATTGTAATGAAACACTATGTTTATTACATATTCTCTTTAGCTCGTCTAAATAATTATTGTTATCACTCGAAGATACATTTGCATTAAAATTATCAGAAGCAGATGATTTCAAAACATCGGCTATAGAGGTGATATTATCCCCTTCATATATCCATATAGTTTCTATTGCTTTAATTTCTTCAGGTGATATTAAAGAGATATTCCTATTAGCAACTTTTTCTTGAAGTTTGATCAGGAGCATCAGTATTTTGTGTCTTGTATCAAAAGTAAAAGGTCCTAGAACCTTATGTCCACGGTGTTGAGTAGGGGTGAATCCTCGTCCCAATGTATCCGCGATTACCTTTTTTTTCTTATCACTCCTTCTTACCTCTTCTCGAAAACTGGGATCGTCACGAATCTCTTTCAGCCAATTTCTGAATTCCAAGAGGGGGCTTAACCATGTTTTTCCTTCTTCAATAGACCCTTCTAGCGATCTGTCTCTTTCAACAACTGTGCATACCCAGCAACCAAATCTACTTCCTCCACTAGGTGGGGAGTTCTTATCAATAACGAACTGTATTTCAGTATCATCCTTTCGGTAAAGTCTGGTTAAATTTTCATTATTTTCACCCCATGGAGATGGTACTTTGAGTAAGTATGCCCACACTTCATTTTCCTTCCAGTCTTCAATAGGAGCATAAATATAAGCACCTTGTATGGTGGTATGCTTCCTTAATCGGAAGTTTTCTATTTCATACTTTTTCATTGCTTGCACTCGTGTTCCTCCCTCTGATTTTCTAATCCCTAGTAGAATTATAACTTCACCGTTCTCTTTAACTTGTCCTTTTATGTATTTAGTCATAGGCTTAATTTTGAGTCGATCAGTACACCATCTGAACCATCTATTAGGCGAAGGGTATCCTCTCCCAATTAAGTTTACCCAGAAAGTATCGTCAAGTTCAGGCCTTAAAATCCTAACTTTAATTGGTAAACTATCTTTTTGGGCTTGTTTTTCAATTTTTGTACAGACTTCTCTCCTCCGCGTGTCCATTATTGGATTTTCTACTAATGTATCTGATGTAAGTATATGCACTTCTTTAGTTCTCTTCTCTGGAGGCAGATTTTTAAGCATATAATAAACCATTTGAGTTACACAAGTAGAATCTTTTCCACCACTAAGACCTATTATCCACGGACGTTTATCGTTTAAGTATAAATTTTTCATTTCTGAAAAAACTCTATTAAAATTAGTAATTTTTATTCCTCCCATATTAATCTTTGAGAGCAATTTCTGCTAGCTTGAATGCCGGGTACTCGGTCTTGTAATATTTATCAACAATCTCCTTTACACCCGTATTAGCAAACTTTTCTGCTAACTCATAGAATTGTTTCTCATCTCCCAATACTCTATAATCTTTTGTACGCGAATAAGCAATTACCCTAAAAAGAAACCTATGATCGTCGTTTATGACTTCAGGTATTCTTATTGAATTCTGTCTTTGCCCCTCTTTCAGATCAGTAAGTTTGAGAGATTCTTTAATTGCATAAACTAGTCCTAATATAAAAACGTCTCTCAAGGTTTTTGTATAAAAATCCAGATTTTTTTCATTTGCCATATCAAGCATTTGCTCATGAAACTTTTTATTATGGCTTAAAAATGTTTTTATAGATGCCATTTACCCACCTCTAATTTTTGCCTCTGTACCAGAAATCTTATCCAATACATATTTTTTTCCGATTATATTTTTTATATGTGGTCGTATATTTTTATCCTCAGTATCCGTAACAAAAAGTACAACCTGGCGCCCCCTCATAAGATCAGGAAATTTTTTTCCTATTTTTTCTATCGGGTCTTCTGATATCCTCCCAAAGGGACTGTCAAAGATAAAGGGTATAAGATTGCCAGTCACTTTTCCTAGCGAACTCATGAAAGCAATACCTAATACATGTCTTTGACCTGCTGATAGACTATGACAAGGTAATCTATAATCATTTGATGTTATTGCAGTAAAAGACCAATCGTTCCCAATCTCAATATCTTTCCAATTTGCAGGATCCCATATCAACTGGCAAAATCCTTCTGAGGTATGCTTCTGGGTATGTTCAATTATTGTTTCCTTTACATAGTCTTTCACATTTTCTATGATTTCTTTTGCCGCACGAACAAAATCTAGTTTCTTTCCAACATTCTTCATTTTTTTATCTTTTTTTACTCTTGATTCTAGCTTTCTCTGTTGTTTTTTATAATCATATTTAATACTCACCATTGCATTCTCGATATTCCCAAGCTGAGACTGTGAATCTCCAATTTCTTCTTTGACTTCCCCCCATCTTTTAAGCTTCTCGTGCATATTTTCAAAATCTTCGCCTAACGTAATATACTTTTTTTCATCACTAATCTTATTTTTTAATTTATTGATTTCTAGATTAATTTTTCGTATTTTGGTAAGTTTTTTTTCAAGAGAAGATTTTGCTTGGTCCACTTTTTGGAGGGTATCATTTAATTTAAACCAAAAGGTATTAACAGTATCATTAAATTTATCCTCAATTGGCAAACTTTTTAAAAGTTCTTTAAACCTCTTCTCCGTATATTCATCTAGTTTCCGACCACAAATACATTCATGTTTGATTTGCAAAATTTCTTTAATTAACGCAAGAGGTATCTTTGATGTGGGAATCTTTCCTTCTTTTTTTAATCTGTCAAGATCCTGATAGCACCACTTCATTTTGTCTTCAAGATATAATATTGGTAAAGTTTCTTTTAGTAGATTAGAGAACTCCTCATACTTAATTTTATAATTACTTTCCAAAATACTTTTTTCGTCTTCGAATTTCTTTATTCTATCTAGGCGAGGCTTCAACTCTTCGTATAGACTACATTTTTTCTTCAAAGTTTTTTCCAACTCAACTTTTTGCCCAAGTTTAGTCTTTAATTCTTCTTTTCGTTTTTCTAGTTTTTCTTTTTTATCCTTTATTTTTTCTAGTTTCTCATTTTCTTCAATAATTTTTTTATCTAGACCAGAAGCTTTTGATAGTGTCTCCTTGAGAGAATCGTAGGTCTCAGCCAGTTTCTCACTCACCTGATCGATTAAGAATATATCTGAAATAGCATTTGCATAAGACTCAATTTTTTGAAGATTCTCTTTCTTAAAAAGATCTGCCAATCTTTCGCCGTCTAAGAAAAAGTAAGGCCTAGGCCCTTCAGGTATATAGTGGTCCATCAACTTTTGAAAATCTTCTTGAGATATGGGTCTAGGTTGTGAAGAAGTTTGAGCATATTTGTTTGCATTAAAGCTCATTTGGGGCATTTCCGGTATAACCCCTTTTTCTTTGGTAAAAGTGGTACTAAATTCTAATGATCTTTTGGCATCATAATCCGTCCTATTACCATAATCATCAATGGTATAGAATTTTAATCTTACGAACATATCTTTTTCATTAATTTTTAATGCAACTTTATTCACAATGGTTTTTAAATCATCAATTTTAGGTATGTTGAAAAGACACCAATATATTGCATCAAAAATAATCGTCTTTCCAGTAGAATTTTTACCAAGGATATATGTTACATTCTTGGTGCCATCCAAAGAAAACTCAACATTTTCTTTTTCATGGAATGGCCCCCAATTTTTTAAAGTTAGCTTCTCTATAAATAGGTTCATTCAGTCATCACCTCTTCCTTCTTGGAACTAGTATATTGTTTATAATGCTCCTCTATCATATTTTCGTAATAAGTGAGAGTCGGCACTTTACTAGGGTCTTGAAGTCCCCCCTCCTCGGCTTCATACAACTTCTTTAAGTATTCTTTTATAGCTGGATCACAATCGATTTTTTTAATTCCACTTTCAAAGTTATGAATCATTTGATTACCTCGCGTTTCATAGTAGCATATTTAATTTATCCAATATACTCTTTTCGGTTACTGCACTATTAAGTGCTGTATCATTAAACTCTTTAATCCTATCTAATTCTTTCTTAAGAATTTTATTATGAATTTCTCTCTCAGACGCTTTAAGGTTTAATTGTTTTGAATCAGGAGCAACAACAAAATCGTACATATTAACCATTCCCTTGTCTTCATAAGTTCTCAACAAACGCCCTCTTCTTTGAATGAATTCTCTTGGGTTCGCAGAACTAGATAAGAAAAATCCTAATTTTAATGGGGGAATATCTACCCCTTCATTTAAACATCTTTCTGCAACTATAACATCAATTGTACCCGACATAAGTCTAGAAAGGAGAGCCTGCCTCTCCTTGTCAGGTGTCGCTTCTAAAAATGTATTAAAAATTATATCATGTTTCCTTAGTATATCACATACCAACTCTAGTTGGTTCTCATCACAATATACGATAGAATATTTTACTTCATCTCCCAACTCTGACAGAAGTTTATCAAATTCTTCAAACTTAGAATTAGCATCCTTGATTATCTTTGCTCTTTTTGTTAGAAGTATTGTCATTTTTTCTTCATCTTTACTACCATAATTAATAGCTATCGCTTTGGTTAGCCTAATATATTCCTGTAATTCGTTTCGTCTCAAATCACAAAACTTTACATGATAGTTATATTTAGATAAAAAACCACGATCCTGAGCATCTTTAATAGAGAAACTGTACACGGTATCTCCTAGAAATGTATACAAAAATTTAGTGCCCTCCTCGTCAAAATATCTAATGGGAGTAGCCGTTAAGCCTAGGGAATAAATAGGATTTTTGCCATTGAGATTTTTCCTAGTCTCAAAAGCACCAAGCCAATGAGCCTCATCTGCGATTATTAATCTATATTTATCTGGCACATCGGAAAGCAACCTTTCAACTTTATTTATGTAAGATTGAATTGTAGAAACAATGTACAAATGGTCAATGTGCCCCACATTAAAAAGATAAACAAAATCATCGATTATTTTTTCCCATCCTCTCTCATCTGATGAAACCCTTACTATATTGTTGGTATACTTTGAGAGATTCTTTCCCCATTGTTTAACCAATTGCTTACTCGGCACAAGCACTGTGATAAGCAATTTACCATTTTTAGTGTATAAAGAATGGGAGCTCATAATCGCTATGAATGTTTTACCGGAGGCAGTTGCCATTTCTAATATCCCTCTACATTTATTTTTTATCCATTTACCCATAGCTTCTTGTTGATAATCTCTAAGTCTGTCAATATCCTGATTAATCGAATCTTTGAATTTGTAAGATTGAATATCTATTTGAATACCCTCAGGGCCAATAATCTCAGCGATTTTTTCTCGAGGTTTCCAATCTAAGTTGAGCTTACTTAGGCTATCTGGCGCCATTTGAATAAGTTGTCTTTTGATTGCTTCAGGAACTTCCAAAATTTCTACTCTATCAGTTTTACCGTTCCAATATTTATCAAACTTATCATAATCACTTTTAAAATGTTGGTATTCTGCATCTACCCAGCTTCGAAATACTTTGAATTCTTCTATATTTTCCATCCAAGCTCTTGCAGTTTCATTCACAGAACCACTAAAAGATATCATTTGGTCATCGGTATCGGTAAATATACCGACCTTTTGATGAAAGATACCGCATTTAAGTACAGATAATGCATCAAGCGGTAAACCATCTTGATCTTTCACAATTGCAACACGAATTTCTAGTTTATTCTTTGCAATTAACCAACCTAGGGCACTTACGTGGTCTTTCACAAATTTATCTTCTATTTTCTCAAGGTCATCTATTGCGAGTCTTTCTATTACTTCTGAAGGTTTTTCTAAACCATTCTTTATAGCCTCGGCATCTTCTTTTCGAAGAATTGCCCCCGCAATTAATTTCATTTTTCCATCATTCTTTAACAATCCCTTTATTCCTCGAGCTGCAACTGCCAAGGCAGTAGATGAAAAAAAACCAGATAAACGGCGGTATTCTTTTGATTGTTTGAGAACTGGAATGTAAAAATCATTAAGTATGTCATCGTTACCAGAATCGTAGTAAGGTTGGAGATCAATTTCTTGGAAGCTCATGGCAATCTCTCCGCTATAGACCTGTATACTTGATACTCAGACCCCAAAAGAACAGCAAGTAATTCATAATCTTTAAGAGATTTCACACCCCGCTCCATCATTTTTTCTCTTGGCTTTTTATGTTCAGGTAAATCCTTTATCCTAACCTTATATTCTCCCTCGCCCATTTTCGCTGTTACTAATGTCTTTTCCAATTAAACACTTTTGCTTTTTATTTCACCTCCTAGTTCCGGTTTTATGTCTACTGCCATCAAATAGCCCCTCGCCCTCTCCGTGTATTTATAGCGGTTTACCAGTTCCCAGAACTTCTCCGAATGGTTAGGCTGTATTAAGTGGGCAAGCTCGTGAATTATGGCGTAATCCCCGACCCAAAGGGGCATGCCTGCAACTCTGCCGGGTGTATCTTGAAAATGTATTTAAAAAGGGAAGGGATAGTATGGTATGAAGTTTGTTGTCCAGGAACATTTTTCCACCCATCACCACTTCGATTTCCGTCTGGAGATTGACGGTGTGGCTAAAAGCTGGGCAGTCCCGAAGAGAACTTGCCCGGGAAAAAAGAAAAAAGACTGGCAATACAGGTGGAGGACCACACTGTGGATTACATGGATTTTGATGGGGAAATACCTGAAGGCATATATGGTGCCGGGAAAGTACGGATATGGGATCGAGGAGAATATGAGCTGGTAGGAAGGAGCGACAGGGAAATGGAGGTCAATCTGTCAGGCCGAAAACTGAAGGGCAAATATGTCCTGGTAAAATTTCCAAAGGCAGGGAAAAATGCATGGTTAATAATGAAGAAATGAGGAACCAAAATGTTGGGAAGATTTCTTCAAAGTTTTCAGAGTTAATCTGCATGTTAAAGAAAAATAAGTGTGGTTGATTTACATTTAGAGATTTATGCAGAATATGTCTTTCAGTTCATCCTCCTTGAAATTTCCTGCCGTGTCATAGGCGGTTACACTCAAATCGCATTTCCCAAGGGGTGTATTCCATTCAAATTCGTACGTGCCGCTGCTGCTGCCGTATAATGTTTTTGTCGTTCCACCGGCATTGATGTCGATGTGATCTATGTCTGAGAACTCATCGCTGGCTGATATCTCTACGGTTATTTTTCCAATGATTATAGTGTTGTACGGAAGTGGAATAAGTGATATTGGTACAGAGGGAAGTATCTCTCTTCCCGCTATATTCAGGTAAAGGTAACCGCTTTCAGGTCTTTTTATCGTTATGGTTGGTTCTGTCTTATCTATCGTGAAGTTGCCCGATACCGCCCATCCCGTATTGCCCGCATCATCTGTCGCATTTATCCTTATTTTGTAATTGCCTTCCTCCCAGCTACCGACTCCGTAGGTATCTTTCCCGCTATTTGTTCTCCCGCTCCTGATATTGCTCCACGTGCTTCCGCCGTCATGACTGTATGAAATCCATATTGTCCCGTCCAGGTTTTTGTCGATATCATCGGTTGCATCCCAAAATATGACAAGGTTTTCTCCCCCTCCCAGCACTTCCCCTCCCCTCGGCTGGTCTATTATTATAGTGGGGGGAGAGTTGTCCAGTATGAATGATTGTGAGGTATTCGTTCCGTTATTTCCCGCTTCATCCGTGGCAGTAATTTTTATCGCATAGGAAGAATCACCATAGGAAAAAGTATTCCATTTGTAGGTGCCCGTATTGTCGAGCCCCGATGCGATTTCTATGCTCTCGTTCTCTCTGACAAGATAAATTGAAATGCTTCCGTTCAAGTCGGAATCAACGCTATCAAATGCATTCCACTCTATGTCAACTATGCCCTTGACATATTCTTCTGTCGGGGCCAAAATGGTCACAGACGGAACCGCTCTGTCCATCTTTATATTTGTGGCCTTGGTTAACTCGTGGCCTGCACAGTCTTTTGCATAAAAAGTGAAGTTATGATTTCCCTCAACAGTCAGTAAAAAGTAGCCTGTATAGTCCTTCCATATCCCCTGGTCTATCCTGTATTTTATACTTTCCACGCCGGATGTGTTATCATCTGCTGAAAGTGTCACTTCAACATTCCCAGTGTACCAACCGTTATTGCCGTTTGGTATGTCCGGCTGGAGGTAGCATTCAATGGATGGCAATGTTTTGTCAATGTTTACAACAGTTGACTTTATAATCTCTTTATTTCCGACAGTATCAACCGAATAATAATCTACGGTGTGTGAACCATCTGAAGATATTACAAAAGAGTTATTATACTGAATCCATGAACCACCTCCTATGCAGTAAAGAGTATAATTGATTCTGGAGCCGTTATCAATTGCCGTAAGATTTATGGTTACATTGCCCACATACCAGCCGTTATCGCCAGCAGTCCCATTTGCAGTGCAGGTTGTAAAGGGTGGAATGCGGTCCACTGGAGTTATGAACGGATATCTGTCTGAATTGCTTCCGCCGGGAACGCTGTAGGGGGTGTCTATTATTCCGTCGCTGTTATTATCATATGCCCCTTCACTTGGCTCATCGAAGTCGGACCAATAGTTTCCGCCGGAGGGATAGCCGTTATCCCAGGTGTTGACACCTTCATCCATAGCATTTATATTATTTTCAATTAAGTTGTTATGGAAAAAAATATTATTATTACTTGAATAGTTAATATCTATACCTTTGTTATTGTTGTAGCTGGCATTATTTGAAATGATATTATTTTCCGAGATGATATTGAAACTTGAGTAAGTAATGCTAATGCCGTCATCTGCATTTGAACTGATATTATTTCTAAAAATTTCATTTTCTTCTGCATAGTAAAGATATAATCCAAATCCATTGTTTGAAATGTTGTTATTTATAATCTCATTATTGTCACTGGAAGAAAAAATCATCATTCCGTCTGCATTTCTCCATAAAAGATTATTAATGAGTGTATTATTCGCTGAATTTGTCAGATTGATTCCATCATCCATGTTATCAAAGATACTACAGTTACTAATGTTGTTACTTGAAGAATTAGAAACCCTTATGCCCACTCCATTTGAACTGATATCATTATCAACAATGGTATTATTGTTTGAATGATTTAACATTATGCCGCTATTGCTGTTGTTTGAAATGTTGCAGTTGGAAATTGTGTTGTTGCCCGAGGAGATAAAAATTCCATTACTTCCGTTTATTATGTTAAATTCACTGATGTTTACCCAGTCGGCAGTAACGTTGACAACATCTCCTGTTCCATTGCCGTCAATAATCGTTGTGTTTTTATCTTCACCAATCAAATTAATAATCTTGTTTACAACCACATTTTCATAATATATTCCATTGAAAACAAAAACAGTATCTCCGTCGCTTGCATTGTCAATTGCCTGCTGAATCGTTGCATAATTTGCCCCTCCATTGTCATCTACATATATTATGCTGCCCATTGCCGGTGGTCCGTCAGCTGTTACAAATGTGATGGAGATTGCAGCTACTGCTAGGAAAGATATAATAAAGAGCCCTTGCAATATTTTTTTATCATTCATTTTTCCACCGCTTGTATATTTTATGGTAAAACAAATAGTCTTTTAAAATGTTTGCTGTCTGTTTAATCGATAAAGCCGTCGGCAAAAGCATTATATATGCATTTAATTTTGCTGAACGCATGAAGATACTGCTTATTTACCCGAAGCTTGAGCATGGAGTTACGACCTACAAAGACAGCAGAACACCATTTTCAAAATTTTTTGGAAATCCTACGCTGACACTTCCACAGGTTGCTGCCGTTACGCCGCCAGAGCATGAAGTCAGGATAATAGACGAAAATTTTGAGAAAGTTGATTTTGACGGCGACTACGACCTTGTGGGTATAAGCGTGCTTACTATGGCTGCACCGTATGCATATAAAATGGCAGATAAGTTCAGGGAGAAGGGATTCAAAGTGGTTCTCGGCGGATATCATCCCACCGCTCTGCCGGAGGAGGCAAAACAGCATGCGGACAGCGTCGTTATGGGGGAGGCGGAGCTGAGTTGGCCACAGTTGCTTGAGGATATGAAAAAGGGCAAACTCAAACCCTTTTACAGCATTCAGCATATTGACGCCGAAAAAATCCCCGAACCCAGAATGGATTTGATAAAGCACCAGCCATTGACCGGATGCATTCAGATGTCCCGCGGCTGCCCAAACGCCTGTGAGTTCTGTTCCACGTCTGCATTTCTGGGCAAGAAGGTGAGAAAGAGGCCATTAAAGGCAGTGATAGAAGAGATGAAGAAGATTCCGAACAAACTGATAATATTCAGGGACGCATCCCTCACCACGATGCCTAATTACAGCAGAGCTCTCTTCAAGGAAATGATACGGCAGAAAGTTAACAAAAGATGGATTGCAAACGGGAATATAAACCTGCTGGGAAGGGATGAGGAATTTCTGGAGCTTGCGAAAAAGGCAGGATGCATCGCCTGGTTTGTGGGTATAGAATCCATATCCCCTGCGAGCTTGAAAGAGGCACACAAAGTTTCGAACAAGGCAAGCGAATATGAGAAATCAATAAATATCATAAGGAAACACGGGACGGCAATTGTCGCAGGCATCATTTTTGGATTTGACGGCGATACCCCTGATATATTTGATAAAACGCTGGAGGCAATGCTTGAATGGGGTATAGATGCAGGAGAATTCAATGTTCTGACTCCCTATCCCGGTACACCATTGCACAACAGGCTGGATAGTGAGGGAAGGATATTTTCCAAGGACTGGTCAAAATATACTCAGTCAAACGTGGTTTATCATCCAAAAAATATGACGCCAGAAGAGCTGATGGATGGAACGAGACGTGTCATAAAAGGTTATTATTCAACTCCACAGATGTTAATGAGATTGTGGGGAAATATTAAGCTGTCAAGACTTGCCTCGACATCGTTTGTTGTCCCATCGATAAATTTTGCCATGAGGCGGTATTACATGAACGAATTTTTTTGAGGTAACGGAGAAGTAAATGTCAGCTATAATTTCCCGCGAGGATAAAGAAAAGGAAGTCACCGTAAAGACCTGCCGTATTCATATAATCGGGGTAATCCACGGGCTGGAAAGTGAGGGGGAGAGAGTGAGAAACGCATTCGAGGAATTCATGCCGGACTGCATTGCACTGGGCATACCGAAGGAGGATATTGCAACCATAAAGAAATTTGTCAAGGAAGGTATGGAATTTGGCATGTCGCCTGAGCAGGAATGTTTTTTTGAGCATCTATCTCGATATGGAAAGGTGGCTATCCCGCCATCAGATTTGCTGGTTTCATATGAACTATCCACTGATGAGAATATGCCCCTTGAGGCACTGGATATCGACGATGAAAATTATGCAGATATTTTTACAAAAAAAGTCTCTCTCATCAGTTTTATACGAAACTCAAGAAGAAACAAAAAATTGAGTAATAAGGAGTTTGATGCATCAACTGCCGAGAAATTCATTGAAGAATGGGAGCGGAGATATAACTCCATGAAATCATTCAAAGCAATAGAAAAGGCGAGAGAGAAAAATATAGCATCCCGTCTTTTTTCTCTTGCGGACAGGTACGGAAGGGTACTTGCCGTGATTTCATATCAGCGATTTGATGGTGTGGTTGATGGTCTTTCTTCTCTAAACATTCATTGAAAAAACATAAAAACGGAAGAGGTATTACCACTTGGTGTTAAAATGTCAAAATGCAAGGTAGTGATAATGGGGGCAGCGGGAAGAGACTTCCACAACTTCAATGTTTTTTACAGAGATAATGAAGACTATGAGGTCGTTGCATTTACCGCAACGCAGATTCCAGATATATCCGGCAGGAAGTACCCCCCAGAACTTGCGGGGAATCTTTATCCGGACGGGATACCGATATATCCCGAGGAAGAGTTAACCAAGATAATCAAAGAAAATGATATTGACGAGGTTGTTTTTTCTTACAGTGACGTTCCATATACTTATGTCATGGGGCGCTCGGCAATCGTGAATGCAGCTGGTGCAGATTTCAAACTTATGGGGCCCAAAAATTCCATGTTGAAATCGACGAAGCCGGTAATTGCAATATGTGCCTCCAGAACCGGATGTGGGAAATCCCAGGTTTCCAGGAAGACTTTCGAGATACTCAGCAGGAATCATAAGGTTGTTTCAATCCGCCATCCGATGCCATACGGCGACCTGGCTAAACAGGTATGTCAGAGATTTGCCTCATATGAAGATTTGGACAAACACGAGTGTACGATAGAGGAAAGGGAGGAATACGAGCCATACATAGATATGGGTGGTGTTGTTTATGCAGGTGTCGATTATGAGAAAATTTTGAGGGAGGCGGAAAAGGAGGCGGACATCATTATATGGGATGGGGGAAACAATGATTTTTCATTTTACAAGCCGGATTTGTATGTGACTATAGTTGACCCGCACAGAGCAGGACATGAAACATCCTATTATCCCGGGGAGGTTAACGTTCGCATGGCAGACATTGTAATCGTGAATAAGGTTGATACCGCAGATAAGAGAGATATTGAGAAAATCGAGGAAAATGTCAGGCGTATAAACTCCAAGGCCAAGATTTTGAGGGCAGAATCACCAGTCACCATGGAACATGAGAACCTTGTCGGGAAAAAGGTGCTTGTTATAGAGGACGGTCCGACATTGACTCACGGTGGAATGAAATTTGGTGCAGGAATCGTGGCTGCAAGAAATGCCGGGGCCGAGATAATTGACCCACGGCCATATGCAGAAGGTTCCATAAAGGCAGCCTTCGAGAAATATTCACATCTGACAAATGTCCTGCCGGCTCTGGGATACGGGGAAAAGCAGGTTGAAGAACTGGAGAAGACGATAAGCAGGGCGGATTGTGATGCTATTATTTCTGCCACACCTATAAATCTTGAAAGGGTTCTCCATGTTAATAAACCCATAATAAAGGTAAATTATGGAATGGGCAAGGAGGCTGCAAGGAAGCTGGAAGATATAATTCACGAAACAGGGTATTGCTAAAGCCCGATTTGTGCATAAAATAATCGGCCGGGAAAAAGACAATTCCATGTTAGAATGGTCACAGTTCTGCAAGACCGTTAAGAATCGTAAAGAGAATTCGGCCTATTCGGTCTAATATATTCCCGGCAGCAATTCCTTTCCGGTGATTGAGATAAACCAATTGTTGATTTTTTCAAACAATACCCATATGGGATTTTCACATCCGTATGTTTTTGGCATACTCACTTGGAGGGTGCCCCACTCGCTTTCCGCCCCGTTAATATCTTTGGCCTTGGCTTTGATTGTGTATATTCCTTTTGAATCCCATGAATGATTTACCACTACTTCTTCTCCCGAAGCATATGGGCCGATCCATTTTTCTGACGAGCCGTCTCCCCATTCAATATAGTAATATATGGCATCCCCGTCCGAATCTGTTGCAGTGAAGGTATAGCTATATTCTTTTCTCAACTTTCCCGCTAATTGTCCTGCAATGACCGGAGCACTGGGTGCATTTCCAATGACAACAGCTAGAAATACAGAGAAATTACTTCGCTCTCCTGTGGTGTCTTCTGCTTTTACTCTAATGTAATATGTGCCTGTTTCGGACCATGAATGGGATATATTGGATGTCGCTCCTGATTCGTAGAAGTTTGTTGTCCATTCATCAACGGTATTATCTCCGTCCCAATCCCAGCCGTATATGATACTATCGTCATCCGGGTCAATGGCACTTGTGGAATACATATATGGTATTCCGATATCACCCGATGTTATACCGGAAGGCACATCCGGTTGCAGCGGTGGTTGATTGCCCACTTTGGTCGGAAATCCTGCTGCTTTCCATGCGGTTATGCCGCCAAGCATGTTATATACTATTCCATTGAAGTTAGAACCGGCAATAATCTGGGCTGCCGCACTGCTTCTGCCCCCTGATTTGCAATAAAGGACAATCTCTTTGCCACTATGCAATGATATAAATTCCTGTAATCCGCTTTCGTCATACAGTTTGGAAAGGAGATAGTGTCTCGGGTCTTCGGGGTACGGGGTATCTATTCTCTCTCCAAACCATTCCGAATCAGTCCTGACATCAATGGGTATTTGGATGCCGTTGGATGGGGACGGATCATTTAATATGGCCCATGCCTCCTCCACGGTTATGTCCGTTATATCCACGTAACTATCTGCGTTGCTGGCAAACGTAGCAGTATATTTACTATCGTTATTTGCTGCATTCACATATAATCCTATTGTCAATACAAGCAATAAGACCATGGTTCCAAAAGCCAGAGATTTTTTCTTCACATATGTTAATAGTAGTTTGATATATATGTTTTTAGCTGGTATAACACGAACTAATAGAAAACATTAAAAAGTACCAAAAAAGAAAGGAAAGAGTTTGGTGTAGTTTGTTATCTTGGGTAACTTAGTATTCAGTCTTTTCCTACGTCCCAGATTGCTTTTACTGCTATAAGGCCGGCCAGCGGTGCGATAAATACTCCCAGTGCATATACAATGCCTGCCAGATAGTAGCCGAACCATCTTACTCCGCTGAGCGATGTAGCACTCAGCGCTATTATTATGATGGTCGCCATCATGAACATTGGCATCTCCTTCTCTGTTATTGTTCCCCGACCCATTAGGACAAGAACACCGGCTATAAACCCGGCCAAGCCAAGAATTACTTCGAGTCCTCCTTTCAGATCATCGTTCTGGTCTATCCGTCCGTCGTTAGCAGCGCCAAATATCAGTCCCGCTATTATTGCTATTACCATTCCCAACAGGAACAGCCAACTGCTTATTTTTTTCCAATCCATTTTATATCCCCTCGTTTTTTATTTACCCCATAGGGTATAAATCAAATTGATATTATCTTATTTAAGATTATCGAAATTTTTTATTATATTTCCACTGGGCGGCATACGAAAGGAAGTATCCTCAGTATTTTTAAACCGATTTGGCATTATAGGGAGCATGAAGATATGCATAATCGGTGCCGGATATGTGGGTATGGTGACCGGCGTCTGTTTTGCAGATGGTGGAAATGATGTTACATTCGTAGATATCGATGGAGAGAAGGTGGATAAAATAAACAGACTATCTCCACCAATATACGAGGATGGTCTGGGGGAAATGCTCAATAGAAACAGCAGTAGGATAAGGGCAACGACGGAATACGAGGTGATGGCAGAGGCGGATGTAATATTCCTATGTGTTGGTACACCTTCAAATGAAGACGGAAGCATAAATTTAAGTTATGTCAGGGAGGCTGTACGGAACATCGGCCGGTATGTGAGGGATGAATGGAAACTTATCGTGATAAAAAGCACTGTTTTACCGGGAACAACCGAAGGCATTGTTATACCACTACTTGAAAAATTGACGGGTAAAAAGGCAGGGCGGGATTTCGGTATTTCGATGAATCCGGAATTCTTGAGGGAGGGAAAGGCGATATACGACTTCAAACATCCTGACAGGATTGTAATAGGTGCATATGATAAAAAATCAAGGGAATTGCTGACCATGCTGTATGAACCGTTCGGTGCTCCTCTCTTTGTGACAACTCCGACGGCTGCCGAGATGGTAAAATATTCGAGCAATGCCCTTCTGGCAACAAAAATATCTTTTGCCAATGAGGTGGGGAATTTCTGCAAGAAACTCGGGGTGGATATATATGAAGTAATGAAAGCGGTTGGAATGGATCATCGTATCTCTTCGTATTTCCTAAATTCGGGGGCTGGCTTCGGGGGTTCATGCTTTCCCAAAGACGTGAGGGCAATTATCGCTGCCGGTAACGAGATGGGATATGATATGCGCCTTCTTCGTTCCGTCATGGAGGTCAACGAGGAGCAGCCGTTGAGGATGATAGGGCTTCTTGAGAAGCATGTTGGAATGCTTGAGGGAAAGAGAATAGCTGTCCTCGGCCTTTCTTTCAAAGCGGAAACGGATGATATAAGGGAGTCACGTTCCATACCTGTTATAAAGAAGCTGGTTGAAGAGCATGCAATCATTTCGGCGTACGACCCACTTGCCATGGAAAACATGAAGGAAATTTTTGAGAATGTAGAGTACTGCAAAAGTGCGGATGATGCCCTTCGAAATGCCGATGGATGCCTTATAATGACTGACTGGACGGAATTCTCCCACCTGAATTTCGGGTTGATGAAGAAACCAGTCGTAATTGACGGAAGGCACATCGTCGAGGAAAGAGAAGGATTAATTTACGAGGGCATATGCTGGTAAGATTTAAGTAAGCAATGTGGCTATTGAATCGGGCTCGTAGCCTAGCCAGGATTGGGCGGCAGCCTTCGGAGTTGCAGATCAGGGGTTCGAATCCCCTCGGGCCCGTTCATCTTCCGTCAAACAAATTTATCAATCAATTAATTTTTACTTTTCTACCTGCTTTTTCCATATAGTCAAACAAACGTTTGTAAACTGGATGGTTGAAATGGTTTTCACATCCAAATAGACGAATTCGGGATGAATGAATGATTTACTATCCCTGCTATGCAAAAACGATTGTAAAACATAATTTTCCGAGATGTCGGTCCATTATGTAGTTAGCAAGGCTGTCTTTTCGTTGCAGTTATTGCACAATATCTGGAAATAAGGCCTTGTAACTCCTTGGGTATAGTATTTCGGTTACAAGTCTGATTGCAGCAGTTCAGAAGGAGGATATATCGGTTTTCGACCGGCTTTGTTATTTGAGTACCACAACGATTATCTTCTCCAAGCGAAAAAAAGATTTCAAGTAAACTGTTTTTGCTGTCCTCCTTTTTATTTTTCTTTAGAAACTCTTAAAACTTCGTGTTTCATTATCTGGTGGTGCCAGAATGAAAATAGTAGAGTGCGTCCCGAATTTCAGTGAGGGTAAGAGGAAGGATGTCATAGATGCGATAATAGGTGAGACAAAAAAATTTGACATCAAAATACTGGATCATTCTCCAGATGCAGACCACAACCGTACGGATGTGACCTTCATCGGCGGGTTGGATGAGGTGAAAAAGGCCGCCCTTGCAATGTCAATGAAAGCTGTCGAGCTCATAGATATGAATAAGCATAAGGGCGAGCATCCAAGGATGGGAGCAATGGATGTCGTTCCGTTCATCCCCCTGATGGATACGACGATGGAGGAATGTGTGGAACTGGCAAAACAGTTTGCAGCGGAATTTTCGGAGAAGGCGGGTGTACCGTGTTACCTTTACGAAGAGGCGGCAATGCATCCCGACAGAAAAAATCTTGCGAAGATAAGAAAGGGAGAATTCGAGGGTTTGAAGGAAGAGATGGGAAAAAATCCTGACAGAACTCCTGATTTCGGGCCCAATCATATCCATCCGACCGCCGGCGCCACCGCCGTGGGTGCCCGCTTCTTTCTCATAGCCTTTAATGTTAACCTTGCAACAGATGATATTTCAATTGCAAAAACAATTGCAAAGGCGGTGCGTCATTCATCGGGCGGCTACCGGCATGTCAAGGCAATGGGATTCGAAATAAAGGAAAGGGGCATCGTGCAGGTTTCTATGAACTTGGTGAATTACAGGGGAACACCGTTATTCAGAGTTTTCGAGACGATAAAGAGAGAGGCGGAACGGTACGGCATCGGCGTAATCGGGAGTGAAATAGTGGGACTCATACCCATGGAAGCTTTGATAGATGTGGCTGATTTTTACCTTAGGCTGGAAAAATTTGACGGGGGGCAGGTTTTAGAAAAACGTTTGCTGGAGCAGATAAAATGATGGTCAATGAAAATGTAAAGCAGTTTATCCAGAAACTTTCAAGCGGGGCGCCCACGCCGGGGGGAGGGAGTGCTGCCGCCCTTGGGGGGGCAATGGCATCTGCGTTGTCCGAAATGGTATGCAATCTCACCATTGGCAAGGAGAAATATGCCTCGGTGCAGGACCGGATTGAGGGGGAGAAGAAAAAGCTTGCATTGTACGGGAAAAGATTGATGGAGATTGTGGACGAGGATGCCGGGGCGTTTGATAGAGTTATGGATGCGTTCAAAATGCCAAAGGATAGCGAGGCTGAAAAGGAGGAAAGGGCAAGGGCAATCCAGGATGCTTACAAGCTTGCATCCTCTGTTCCAATGGAGACTGCGGAGAGATGTATGGGTGTTCTTGAAAGTGCCGTGATTGTGGCACAGGCAGGAAACAAAAACTCGATAACAGATGCTGGTTCGTCTGCCCTGTTTGCACATGCATCATTGAACGTTGCACTGCTAAACGTGAGGATAAACCTTTCCGGGATAAAGGATGAAACATTTTGCAGCGAGATGGAAAAAAAGGTGGAAACACTTCGAGAGAAGGCAGATGAAAAGTTGACTGCCGTAAGCAGAATTGTGGACGGGCAAATATGAAAACGGACTTGGAAATAGCAAGGGAGACAAGACTCAAACCAATTGCCGAAGTAGCAGATAGTATAGACATAAAAGAAGGAGATATGATACCTTGGGGAAGGCACAAGGCAAAGATATCACCTGACATTTTCAGGAGGATAAAAGGAAGGAATGACGGAAAGCTTATTCTTGTAACAACGATTAACCCGACACCCGAAGGCGAGGGAAAGACGACTATAACGGTGGGGCTTGCACAGGCGCTGGCAAAACTCGGGAAAAAGACGGCACTTGCGATACGCGAACCCTCGCTTGGCCCGACAATGGGTATGAAAGGAGGGGGGACCGGCGGCGGGTATTCGCAGGTATTGCCAATGGAGGATATTAACCTTCATTTTACGGGAGATATGAATGCGATAACATCTGCCCACAATTTGCTCTCGGCACTGCTGGACAACCATATTTACCACGGGGACAAATTTCATATAGACCCGCGGTACATCGTATGGCCCCGCGTTATGGACATGAATGACCGTAATCTCCGCAACATTGTGGTGGGGCTCGGTGGCCACGTAAACGGTACTCCAAGGGAAGATAAATATTCAATAACCGCCGCATCTGAAGTGATGGCAATATTGTGCCTTTCGAAGGATTTAAACGAGCTGAAAAAAAGATTATCAAAAATAATAACAGCATATACGTACGGGGAAAAGCCTGTAACTGCCTCGGATTTAAATGCTGTCGGGGCCATGGCACTGCTCCTTAACGATGCCATAAAACCAAATTTGGTGCAGACAGTGGAGCATGTACCTGCTTTTGTCCACGGCGGACCATTCGCAAATATTGCTCACGGAACGAACAGTCTGATTGCAACAAAAATGGGACTGAAACTGGCAGATTATTTTGTTACCGAGGCGGGATTCGGTAGTGATCTCGGGGCAGAGAAATTTTTTGATATCGTATGCAGGCACGGCATAAAGCCGAGTGTTGCCGTACTTGTTGTGTCTATACGGGCACTGAAAATACACGGGGGCATGAGTCAAAAGAATACAAAGGCAGGCATGCGGGGAGATGAAGCAATAAAGAGAGGCCTGAAGAACATGGAAAAACACATTGAAAATCTGTCCATTTTTGGCGTTCCTGCCGTAGTTGCAATAAACCGGTTCTCCAATGACAGGGACGGAGAGATAGAAATTATAGAAACATTCTGCAACGAACTGGCATTACCCGTGGCAGTTTCGGATGTGTGGAGTGAGGGGGGCGATGGCGGAATAGAACTGGCCGGCAAGGTTGTTGACACAATTTACAACAAAAAACCGAAATTCCGATATCTTTATTCCCCCGACATGGGCGTTAAGGAGAAAATAGAAGTAATTTCCAGAAAGATTTATGGTGCAGGCAAGGTCGTCTATACCGTTGCAGCGGAGGATGATATCAGAATACTTAAAAAGCTGGACATGGAGGACTTGCTTGTCTGCATGGCAAAAACACCGTATTCACTTTCCGATGACCCCAAGCTCAAGGGGAGACCGGAAAATTTCAAAATTACGATAAAGAAAATAAGAATTTCGGCCGGTGCAGGATTCATTGTTCCGATAACGGGAAAGATAACCACGATGCCGGGATTGCCTGTCCATCCTGCTGCAGAAAAAATGGATATTATAAACGGAAAAGCAGAGGGACTGTTTTAGACTTCTCCACTTATTATTTTTTACTTCAATTCATCGAACTGCTATCTTATCAGCCTGCATGTATTCCCCCCTTATCCAATCGGTATTTCACCTACTTCTGTTTCCACACAGGCGCAACATATGCTTTTATCTCATGGATAAATTTTCATGAATGTATAAAAAACCAGTATTTGGAGGATATTCCTACAAAATCGTAACGTGGTATTTTTTACTGCCGAGTAGTAAGTTTTTCTGATAGATAAAAATTCATGGTCACCTTACCAGAAAAAATGAGACGTTACAAAATTTCAGGAATATCTATTTAGAGTGTGCTTCCCCGTCCTTGGTTGAATGGCAATACGATGAGAATGGTGTTCTTGGGGGAATTCCCATAGAAGAAGCAGGGATAAACCTCAATCTTGGAAGGAATAGATGGATGGGCTTGATTGAACAATCCCTCTAAGTTTTTCGGTAATGATTTATAGTAGGCTAAAATTAAATATTATGAATAAACAAAATAAAGAAGACAGAGATTTTATTCTAAAATTGGCTATTTTGCAAGATTCCCTATTACAAAATTATAGACTTATTTTTCTAACATCTCAAAGCATACTTATTCCGCTATCTGCTATACTAATATTATCTGAGGATTATTACAGTAATCAAAGCAATCTATGGTTTTTAATTCCTTTATTTCTTTTAGGATTATTTATTTGGTGGCTTTGGATAAGAGTAACTAAAAGTAGAGGATTTGATGTTTCATATTGTCATATGTTATTGCTTCAATATGATATGAAAGAGTATAACGATAAGTATAACGATAGAATGAAAGCACCATTTTTGGAGTTCAAAAGATGGCAACAAAATAAAGATAAAAAACCGGATTGGAAAGAGGAGGTAATAAGAGATTTTTATAAGGATCATAAAGATAAAAGTGAATGCAATTTATTAAAATCTTTCACTCGAAAATATGTAGAAAACATTCTTCCTTTTGGCTTTTTCTTTTTATGGATGGCTTTAATATCACTCACAATTAACAACTATTTTCAAGATATAAATATATGTTGTATAATCGTAATTATTTTTTCGATTATTCTAATTTTTCATAGTACATTAACAGATTTATTAAAGGCACTTAAATCAGAAGGGTAAAAAGAATCTCCTAAAATCTGCTATCCCAACTAGTACGGACAGAACAACAACTTCTATCACCCGCTAATTTGGAACTCCCTAAAAAATCACCCTCAGATTTGGAGCTACCGAATGATAGCCAGAACTATTTAACTAAGAAAAGATGTTTATTCTAATTGTGACATTATTTTTTAACACAGAAAAAAGGGTAGTTAAACGCAATGCTGGCATTTCCTTGGCAATAGCTAAACATCTGGAAAACAAAAATTAACCAAACGGGTTTAAAAAGTGATGTTCGTAAAATCCAATTATATCAGAAAATTTGTAGTCCTTTCCATCTATGTTTAGCTCTCCGCTCATCTTTCCCATGAGATAGGGCATACCTACCTCGCCCATACCTATGATATACGCTTTCTCAATCTCCACGGTTACATCTGCGGAAAAACTTCCGTTTGAGCCATACATGTGCAGCTTTGTAGGCTTTTTAAATCCGCATATTGTGTCCCATTTCAGGTACTCTAGTTTCAAGTCCGGCATGTGTATTGCCTTTCTCATGCTTTCATTTGAAAAGTATATTCCCCCTTCAAAAAGTCCGTCATCGAATTTTGCCATGCCGTATGTTATGCTGGCCGGTATGGAATCGTCGCTGAATTCTCCCCAGTCCCAGTCAATCGATAGTTTTCTCGATATTCCCCAGTTGTGGTCATGATACCCCTTTCCTGATATTGTATATGTATGATGCCCGTTTTTGTCCGTATATTCCAGAGTTCCATCTGTCACCCCACATGGTACGGGGATATTCCATTTCATCCATTCACACTCTCCCGTCTCTGTGGGAATTGCTGTTATCCCGCGGGTTGTCCGTGAGACATTGAGATGCAGACTCACATCGTTTATAGTATTATGATACGTGATTGTATAGTTTTTTTCTCCGGATTCATGAAATGTATCCTCCGTAATTGTGACATTGCATTTCTCGTAATCGAGGTTATAATCAATAAAAGGATAGCTTTTCAGGCTTTTGAAAACACTTCCGTCCTCCTTCATAAATATCATGACAACTCCCACTGCTGATGCAACCGGATTATTCAGATTTCCAAAAGTAAAAAATTTCACAAGGAGATTATTCCCATCGCTTCCTTTCACATTCACATACCACCATTCATACCAGTTTATTATGTTGCTTTCGTTCTGGTAATATTTGAAGTGTGCGGCGTCATCCACATCATCCGGCGGGTCGTTGCAGCACAGCAGGACGGATGGAGGTAAGGATGAAGGAGAACGCCCGTTATCACCATTTCTAAATTTTTCTTCTCCGGTTATGGAAACGACGGTCGTGAGAAGAATGAAAGAAATTGTGATGGCAACGACTTTTCTCATGGATTTTATATGAAAATTGCCTATTTATCATTTATCCATGTGAATAATGTTATGCATCCTTTATCACTTCATGCAAGCAACATGTATATCTGCTCCTATCATTTTCATATATCTGCTGAAAAAGTGATGATAAAACAGATTTTTTATGGACGGCAGCATAAATAAAGTGAAAAAAGGGTATATTGCCATTAAACATTATTGGATGTTAGCACTCCGTCAGATAGCCAATACCATCAAAATAGTCGCACACTATTTTCCAACAAACTGCCCCGTTTCCATATTTCTTATGACTCTATTCCATGGGTAAACCCTGCCATTCATGACAATATATGTTCTGCTTTCGAGGATATTAGCTGCATCAACAGCAGTGCCAATATTAAGGATGGCATCAGAATCGGAAAACTTTTCCGGTTTCATCGCTCCCGTTTGAATTATAATTTTATCTTTGATTTCGCTCAGGTTTTTGGCCGTTTCAATCATAATGTCTGTGCTCATCGGTGGTATCCAAGCCATCCTTCTGAAGCAGGAGAATGATTTTAAATTCAGGATTCAAGCTGACTTTTCCCAGAATTTCCTTCACTGCAGATTCTCCGATTTCAAAAACATAACTATTTGTCACTCTCGGGTAATCCTTGTCTATGCTCCCGCCGGTCTGGATAAATGTGACTTTAATGTATTGAATGAGCACAAGATTGTTTAAATTAATTTCTATTTTTACGTATTGTTTTCTAGCCCACTGATTTTATGTTCTTTTCAGTCTTTCCACGGTTGAGATGCCAAGCAGGTTATCATTTCCACTTTGAGTTTCTGAGCATGGAAAGGTTAATCATATACGCCCGCGCTCAACGGCATCTCCGCATCCACATCCTCTTTCTTCAGGAATAATATCAATTGCCTCGTTGACCACTTTTACAACTACCTTTCTCATTTTTTTGTATATGTTCGCTATCTCTCCTGCAGGCAGGTTTTGTTGCAGCCCCGCAGCCATATTTGAAACGATGCATAGCGAGGCATAGCATATGCCTCTCTCTCTTGCAAGTGTAACCTCAGGTGCAAGAGTCATGCCTACAACATCGGCAAATTCGCTCATCACGGATATCTCTGCTTTTGTCTCAAATCGCGGACCCTCTGTTACTGCATATATTCCTTCAAAAACGGGACCGTATTTATCCGCTGCCTTCATTATTGCATCTCTAGCTTCAGGGCAGAAGGGTTTGCTCATGTCAACGTGTACCACTTCATCATCAAAAAATGTGGACACTCTATTCGTAAAATCTATGAAATCATCCGGGACAAACAATCCTCCTGTCGGTATGCCTTCATTCATTGAGCCGACAGTGCTCACTGCGATAATTCTTTCAACCCCTGCATTGACAAGCGATTGTATGTTGGCCCTATAGTTTATTTTATGGGGCGGTAGTGCATGTCCTTTCCCATGCCTCGGAAGAAAAAATATTTTCCTATCTCCATGGGTGGTGTATGTCAATTCCACAGTTCCGTAGGGTGTCTCAACATCCATTTCATTGCCTTCAAAATCACAGACGCCCGTACCGCCTATCAATCCTATCCTCATCATATGTGCTATCGCTTTTTCGATATATAAAAATGACTAAATTTCCTCCCATTCCTTTAGTATGGATTCCCAACTGAATTTTTCTATGCCATCGATACCCTCCAGCTTCCTGATTATTCTCTCGTATCCCTTGCCCAGCGTCCTGATGCGTATTTTCGCAAGTACATCATGTTTCCCCGCAAGGGCAGATACAGCCGTCACTCCCCTTATATGCCATATCTTTTTTGTCAATTCATCTATTGACTGGTTTCCCTTTGCATTTATGAAGACGTATGCCTTCACCTCGGTCAGGGCAAATGTCATAACGCCCAGCACCACAAGTACGATGCCCATGATCTTTATTATAAGAAGCGTAGGATTTGCAGAGAAAGAGAAATCCATGTATCTGGAAAGAAGTATCGAAAACGGTATGACAAAAATTATCGTGGATGCTTTGACCGCTTGGGATATACTTGCCTTGCCCAGACCCAATGCCCTTATGTATAAAACGTATGCAAAGAAGGTCACACCCATTGTGAGCGACAGCCAGGGGTAATACTTTGATGCAGTTCTTATCGAATCGATGAAATAAGTCCTGCTATACAGAAGTACGATGACAGAAGTGAATACGGTTGTAAAAATGACATTCCAGAGGCGGATATTGATGGAGTCGTTGGGTTTTTTATTGATTTTCATCAGCTTCAGTTTTCTCTGGTATATTGCCAATACAACCCATCCGGGATTCATGATAAGGAATATGACAAGCAATGCCATCACGTTTATCTCTCCTGACAGCGAAATGGACGCCATTATCGCACCGAAAGTAACTATTATCGATGACTCTATTTCTGCCAGAGTGGGCGTATCCTTCTCTGACAGAGATTCTGTAATAAGCAGATATAAAATCACGACCTGGAAAAACGGTAGCACTGCAGACGGGTCGATAAAGACAGATAGGATGTAGAAGTAACCAAGAGTGTTGACAGTATTGCCTATTCCTGCCATAACATGATAGCCCACTTCATCCCTTTTTATTAATCTCACTCTCCTAAAAGAAGGGTCTATCCTTGAGCCGATGCTCTTACCGCCAACGGGAATTGATAGAAATAACGATAGAAAGATGGTTATAAAAACGCCGACAAGAAATACGGATACGCAAAAAATCCACGGGTTTTTGATATAAAAATAGGATATTACACCATCTATCGATGTAGTTACGGCCGCTATAAGCGAAGATGCAGTAAGAAGAATATAGAACAGGTATCTCTTCCTTATTCTTATCCTCATAATTCTATCTCTTTTTCTATGACTGATGTGGTGGTCCTCTTTATGCCGCCCGCAAGCTGGATTTTATCTGTAACCTCCATCAGTTCTTCCAGCTTTTCCACGCTTACCCTTGTTATGATATCATAATCTCCAGTGGTAACTGCGATGCTTTTTATGTTCTCTATCTTTCTCAACTTATCAAGCACTTCCTCCAGTTTTCCCACATATAATAATATCAGTACGTAAGCTTTTATCATGCTCTCACCGTATCAATAGAATATATACGGGATATATAAAGAATTATAAAATTATTCTGTCCAATCCTTCGATATATATTTAAACATAATCAGATTATATGACCGAAAAATGAAGGAACCCCGTTGGAAAGAAGCAGAATTTGAGGAGATAGAATACGAGCCAACCAGTATAAAGGAACTGCTCGTGGAGATGAAGAACATATCGGAACTCATGGTGGACCTTGCATATTCCGCCATTCTTTTCAATAATTCCGATATAGCAGGGGAGGTAAAATACCTAGAAGTGCATATAGAGAAACTCAACTATCAGATACGTATTATGGCCATGCTCGCCGCCCGCACGACGGAAGATGCAGAGAAACTTTCTGGCATTCTCCAGATGGCAGAGGCAACCAAAATGATATCGGGTGCGGCAGGTGACATGGTAAAGTTGCTATCGGTAAAACTGAAGCATCCTTTGCTGCCAAGAATTCTGAAGGAATCGGACGAGATGATAAAGAAAATGGTGGTCGGGGGGGACTCTGCAGCCGTGGAGAAAAGTCTGCCGGAACTCCATGTGGCATCGGAAACAGGCGTCAGGATTATAGCGTTACGAAGGGGAAACAGATGGTTTTACAGTCCCAAAGATGTTGCCCTGAAAAAAGGGGATGTCATGCTGGGGGTGGGGCCGGAGGAGGGACTTGAACAACTAGATAAATTTTTAAAGGGAAAGGTAGGGGTATTGGAATGAGCGAGAAGGAAGCCGAGGAAATGCTACTGGAATTGAAGGAAAGGGCTGAATTAATGGTGGATCTGGCGTATTCTTCGGTGATATATGATAACATAAATCTTGCAGAGGAAGTATACGAACTGGAGGAGTTTATAGATGTTCTCAATGACAAATTACAACGACTTGCGATAAAGGATGTGAAAAACGAGGAACTGGAGGTGAATGATGCCCTTGCAATGATTCAGCTTGCAATATGTTCCGAGATGATAGCGGACGGTGCAAGAGAGATAGCAGATGTTGAGTTGAGGGATGTGGAACTTCACCCGATAATAAAGGAGAGCATTCTAGAATCAGATGAAGTGTTCGTCAGGGCGGTCATTGCCCCGTCATCGGTTTTGAAAGACAAGAAACTCAAGGATATGGAACTTGCATCAAAAACAGGCATGTGGATAATTGCGATAAAAAGAAAGGGTAGTTGGGTATATGAAATAGACAAAAATACCGTCCTGAAGGAAGGAGATGTCACATTCGCAAGGGGGGTAAGGGAGGGGATAGAACACTTTAATGCCCTTATGGAAGGGACAGAAGAGGAAATATAATTGCAAGGAACCTAAATTGTATGGTTTTTCCCTCAAGGGATAGAAAACTCCTATCGGCATTTTGTCGTTGTTTTCTATTTAATTTGTCCTAGACATAAAGGTTCGGATTTTCTCGCCTGGATTCCATGAAATAAATTACTCCTGTCCATACTTAAAAATCCAGGACATATATGATTCGTCCCCTGAAACCCCCACTGCCCCTGCATTTATCTCGATTTTTCCGTCATTATCAAAATCCCCCACGCAGGTAACGGCAAGCAGCCCGTAGGTATCTTTTATCACATATTCTTCCGTATAAGTCGTTCCATTCCATTGTAAAATATGCACGAAATTTGTGCCCACGCATACCTCCTGAATACCATCATCATCGACGTCCCCGATATCTATTGCTTCTATTGTATCCTCCTCGCCATACCATACCCTGTCCCATATTTCTTCGTAGGTATCGCCATTCCACTTCCATATCTGAAGTTCCGGATACCTGAAAGTGACATGTATTTCAGGAAGACCGTCATCGTCACTGTCCTTGGCAACGCATCCGAACACATGGTGTTTGAATTCGGAAAGCACTGTCGGCACAAATTCCCCACCGTCCCAATCAAGAACGACCAGTTTTCTGCCAGCCCCGCATATCACCTCGTTATCGCCGTCTCCGTCCACATCGGCTATCCACGGGAAATATATGGAACCGTGGTCTTCATCACTCCATGATGCTTCCTCTACAAACTCGCTACCGTCCCACTGAAGGGCAACAAGCTCCGGGGCACCATCATAACCGCCGGTGACTATGACCTCATTTTTTCCGTCGTTGTCATAATCTCCCACCACACAATCAAGTGTTGTTCCATACTGCCCTTGCTTCTCGGAAATGATGATATATCTGCCGAGCAATTGATAACGGTTTCCATTCCATTTGAAGGCGGAAAAGTGGCATCCCCATGCAACCCCGATTTCATTCTGCCCGTCGTTGTCGATGTCAGCAATGCTGAAGCCCGTGGCGGAACCAAAAGGTTGCGGGACGTTATAATAATTTCCTCCCAGATTCATCCATATGCCATATCCGATGCCGAATACAGGGTCTACGATTTTTTGCTGTTCGTAGTACGTCTGTTTATCCTCGTCCCACTTCATGACGCGCATGAACGGGTCACGCCCTCCGATTAGCAGCTCGTTCTTTCCGTCGTTGTCCGCGTCGCCGACCGGCTGCGGGCCCTCGTAACGGGCTGACCACCACCAGAGCTTGCCGTAATCTTTCTCCCACTGGATTTCGTATGCATCATCTGTCTGGGCGGCACAGGATTTTTCATCGTTGCATCTCTCCTCATGAATGAAACTTACTTCGCCGCCGGTATTGCATGGCATCGCGAATATGAATCCATTCAGCAGAAGAGAAAAAAGCACTGCAATTCCGATTAACTTTACATTCATCTCAATCACCATTGTGAAATGGCAATGGGAATATAATTCTTGTTACATCCCTGCAAGGCTGGCTGGGAAATCTATTTAAGCACGGGGGAAATTCAGGAACTCTGTAGTTGCCGGTTGCCCCGGATAAATCCGGAGGATGGATATGGATGATGATGAGTACGAACTCGTTGAAAATGCGGCTGGAAGACTGGTACCAGATGTGATAAACGGACGCAAGGCGATACCTTTTATGGGCGTGAATAAATACAAGCCGGAAGGGAGAAAAGCCGCCCCTTTTATATCCACTTGTATCGATTATCCGGCGGATGGAAACAAGGTGGTCAGCGACCTCAAAACAGCATTGAAACTTTGCGGTTTGAAAGACGGCATGGGCATATCCACGCATCACCACTTCCGGGACGGGGATATACTGGCAAACATGGTATTCGACACTGCAGCAGAACTGGATGTGAAGAATTTACGATGGTTCCCCAGTGCCGTATTTCCGTGTCACGAGCCGATTATAAAGCATCTGGAGAGCGGAGTGGTACATAACGTTGAGGGAAGTTTGAACGGACCGTTGGGGGACTACTGCTCAAGAGGAAAGATGGAAGGCATGGGCGTGCTGAGGTCACACGGCGGGCGGTACAGGGCAATTCAGGATGGGGACATCCATATAGACATTGCCGTTCTAGCTGCTCCCACCGCGGATGCCTTCGGCAACGGCAACGGGCTTTACGGACCTTCGGCATGCGGGCCTTTGAGTTATACGAAGGCCGATTATCAGTATGCTGATAGGGTAATAGTGGTAACCGACAATATTGTGCCTTTCCCGTGCTATCCGTGGGACATTGTCGGCAATTATGTTGATTATGTGGTTGTGATGGACAACATCGGCAAACCTTCAAAAATCGTTTCAGGGACGACAAGAATAACCGCCAATCCTGACAAGTTGAGGATAGCCGAGATGACCGCACGTTTTCTCGATGACGCTGGGATAATGCATGACGGTTTCAACTTTCAGGCCGGTGCAGGAGGTACATCACTTGCGTTTGTAAACTTTCTTGGAAAAATGATGAAAGAGAAGGGCATAAGGGCAAGGGCAATGTTGGGAGGAACAACTGAATATATGGTGAATATTCTTGAGGAGGGGCTGGGCGATTACGTACTGGACGGCCAGAGTTTCGACCTTGATGCCATCAGAAGTCTAAGGAAAAACCCAAATCATGTACTCTTTGACATAATGCAATGTTATAATTTTCATTCCAAGGGGAACACGACCTTCATGATGGATGCCATCGTACTCGGGGCGACCGAGGTGGATGTGAACTTCAATACAAATGTTGTCACCCACTCCGACGGCAGGATGCTTCATGGCATAGGGGGCTGGCAGAATGGCCTTCTGGCAAAATGCACAATAATTACCATCCCTTCTCTCCGTCGCGACATGCCGATGATACGGGATGAAGTTACAACGCTTGTGGGCCCCGGGGAACTGGTGGATGTCGTTGTCACCGAGAGGGGCATAGCAATAAACCCCGGAAGAAAGGATTTGATTGAAGCCACTGCAGAGTCGGAACTTCCAATACGCCCCATCGAGGAAATAAAAGGGGAAGCGGAAAATACATGCGGTAAACTCGCCAGCAAAGCGGAGCACGGGGACAAAGTGGTTGCTGTTGTCGAATGGATTGACGGCACTATTCTGGACAGCATCTGGGAAGTGAAGAATTGATTCCCGCAAGGTTTTTATTAATTCAAATGATAAGAATCGGATGCGGAACCGCAGCAGAGCGTTTGCAATTGTAATCATTCTCATCGGCGTATCTGTTCTGAGCGGATGCCTGGGAGATAAAAACAAAGATTCAGATGGAGATGGATTAAGTGATAAAGATGAGAGAAACATATATCATACAGATCCTAAAAACAATGATACAGATAATGATGGTTTATTAGACGGAGAAGAAATTAACATTTATTATACTAATGCAACTAATCCAGATACTTCTGGAGATGGTTTATTGGATGGTAAAGCTGTAGAATTAGGATTAGATCCCACTCAAGACTATCCTTTAGTCGGATATGGATACGAAAAAGGATTAGATGACACAATATCACAAGAATTTCAAGATGTAACTCAAAACACAACTGAATATTATAGAGGACTTTGAATAACCCACCGGTATTTTATCTTCTGTCTTTCTGTCGCA